>NZ_JAGQBM010000033.1:0-29147 GCF_024345635.1 Cyanobium sp. Lug-B | reverse complement strand
CGGGGCCCAGGAACATGGTGGCCGTGGCCGCCGCCGGGGCCGTCTCGCGGAAGTTCACCGCCACCGCCGTGCCGCCGCCGATGGCCAGCTCGGGCCCGGCCGCCGGGTTGCCACCAGAGGCCTCGACCAGGCAGCCCCGCTGGCGGGCCGGCGAGGGGCCGGGCAGCCAGAGCAGCAGGAAGCCGCCACCGCCCAGGTTGCCCGCCTGGGGCAGGGTGACCGCCAGGGCGAAGGCGGTGGCCACCGCCCCATCCACCGCGTTGCCCCCCTGGCGCAGGATCGCCGCCCCCGCCGCCGAGGCCAGCGGCTCCTGGGCCGCCACCAGGCCCCGGGCCGACCACTGGGGCCGGAAGCGCTGCTCCCCCTCCAGCAGCACGTTGCTCTCCAGGGCAGCGGGAGGCGCCACGGCCTGGGCCCGCGCCAGCGGGACGGCGCCCCATCCCACAAGCAGCAGCAGCACCGCCCCGGCGGCTCCCCGGCGAACCGTGCTCACAACGAGGCTCCCGCGCCACCGGCATCCGGGGCGCCGAAGCCGCCGCCGCCGGGGGTGGCGATCTCCAGCAGGTCGCCCGGTTGGACGCTCACCTGGGCGCAGCCGCCCAGCACCTCGAGCTGGCCATCGGCCCGCTCCAGCCGGTTGCGCCCGAGCGCCCCATCGCCGCCCCCGGCCAGGCCGAAGGGGGGCACCCGCCGGGAACCCGAGAGAATCGAGGCGGTCATCGGGGCCAGGAAGCGCAGCCGCCGGACCACACCGTCGCCGCCGGGCCAGCGGCCGGCGCCGCCGCTGCCGCGGCGGAAGGCGAAGCGCTCCAGGCGCACCGGGAAGCGGTCTTCGAGGATCTCCGGGTCGGTGAGGCGCGAATTGGTCATGTGGCTCTGCACTGCGCTGGCGCCGGCGAAACCAGTGCCATCCGCCAGCACGCCGGCGCCAGTGCCGCCGCAGATGGTCTCGTAGTACTGGCGCTGGGCATCGCCGAAGCTGAGGTTGTTCATCGTGCCCTGGGCTGCCGCCATCACCCCAAGGGCCCCGAACAGGGCGTTGGTGACCGCCTGGGAGGTTTCCACGTTGCCGGCCACCACCGCCGCCGGCGGCAGCGGGTGCAGCAGGCACCCCTCCGGCACGATCAGCTCGATCGGTTCGAAGCAGCCGGCGTTGAGCGGGATCGGGCGGCCCACCAGGCAACGGAACACGTAGAGCACCGCCGCCTTGGTGATCGCCAGCGGGGCGTTGAAGTTGCCCTCCTGCTGGGGGGAGGTGCCGCTGAAGTCGATGCGGGCCCGGCGGGCGGCCCGGTCGATGCGGACGGCCACGACGATGCGGCTGCCGTTGTCGAGCTCGACCGTGTGATCGCCGTCCCTGAGGCGGGCGATCGCGTCCCGCACAGCCTCGGCCGCATTGGCCAGTACATGGCCCATGTAGGCACAGACCTCATCGGTGCCCTCGCGCTCCAGCAGCCGCTGCAGTTCGCTGTCCCCCAGCCGGTTGGCGGCCACCTGGGCCTGAAGATCGGCCAGCAGCTGGTCGGGGTTGCGCACCGGATGGGGGCCGGCGGCCAGCCGCTCACGCCAGGCGGCCGCATCGAACTGGCCCCGGCGCAGGAGGGGCACATGGCGCAGCCGCAGCCCCTCCTCCTCGATCCGGCGGCTGAAGGGGGGCATCGAGCCCGGGGTGAGGCCGCCCACGTCGGCGTGGTGCCCGCGGCAGGCCACGAACAGCAGGGGCTTCGGCTGTGCTTCGCAGGAGTCGGCAGGGTCTGCGGCGTCAGGGGCGAACACCGGCGTGATCACGGTGATGTCGGGCAGGTGGGTGCCGCCGTCGAAGGGGTCGTTGGCGGCGTAGGCATCGCCCGGCGCCAGGGGCGGCAGGGTGCCGGCGGCCACGGCGGCCAGCAGGCTGGCGACGCTGTCCCCCATCGAGCCGAGGTGCACCGGGATATGGGGGGCGTTGGCCACCAGCCGGCCGGCGCCATCGAACAGGGCGCAGGAGAAGTCGAGCCGCTCGCGGATGTTCACCGAACGGCTGCACTGGCGCAGCCGTTCCCCCATCTGCTCGGCGATGGCACTGAAACGGTGGTTGTAGAGCTCCAGCCGCACCGGATCCACCGCCCCGGCAATGCTGCCGGCCAGGGCCGCACCAGCGGACGGCGTCTGCCGCTCCAGCAGCAGCTCGCCCCCCGCCAGCACCCGGCCGTCCCAGCTGGGCTCCAGCACCGTGGTGCCCGTGGGCTCCACCACCAGGGCCGGCCCCGCAATCCGCTGGCCCGCCTCCAGCTGCTCCCGGCGCCAGAGGGGCACCTGGCGCCAGCCCATCCCGTCGCCGTGAGCATCCGCCAGCCAGAGCGGTACCCAGTCGCAGGGCTCGGGCGAATCCGCCGCCTCAGGAAGTTCCGCAGCCCTGACGCCCCCCGCCGAGGTCTCGGGCGCCGGAGCCCCCACCTCAACCACCAGCCGCTCCACCACCAGCCGCTCATCGGGCACCACGAAGCCGAACCGCTGCCGGTGGCGCTCCTCGAAGGCGGCGCGCAGGTCCGCCAGCGGGCCGTCGGTCGGGGCGGCCGGCCAGGGCAGATCCAGCCCCTGGTCGCTGCCGCCGTAGCGCAGCTCCAGGCGGACCTGCACCCGGGGCTCCTGTCCCGTCGCCAGATCGCCGCCGGTGCGAAGGTCGGCGGTGGCCCCCGCCACCAGTTCCTCGATCGCCCGCTCCAGCTGGGGCAGAAGGGACGGCTCGAGGGGCTGGCGCAGGGTGCGCTCCCGCAGCAGGGAGGGGCGGGCCAGGCCGATGCCGTAGGCCGACAGCACCCCGGCCAGGGGATGGAGCAGCACCCGGGTGATCCCCAGGACATCCGCCAGGGGGCAGGTGAGCTGGCCACCGGCGCCGCCGAAGGTCACCAGCACGGCCTGGCCCAGGTCGTGGCCCCGCTGGATCGAGATGCGGCGGATCGCCTCGGCCATGCGCTCGATGGCGATCGTCAGCGCCCCCTGGGCCGCCGCCTCCGGGCTGTCCAGCCCCAGCTGGCGGGCCAGGGCCCCGAAGCGCTCCAGCACCACCTGCCGGTCGGCCGGCTGGTCGCCGCCGGGGCCGAACAGGCGCGGCAACGCATTCACGGGCAGGCGGCCCAGCAGCAGGTTGGCGTCGGTGATCGCCAGGGGCCCACCGCGGCCGTAACAGGCGGGGCCGGGGTTGGCGCCGGCCGAGCGGGGGCCCACCTGCAGGCGGCCATCCGCCACGTGCAGCACCGAGCCGCCGCCGGCTGCCACGGTGTGGATCGGCAGCATCGGCGCCAGCAGCCGCAGGCCGTCGATCTCTGTGTCGTTGCTGCGCTCCCAGGCGGACTCGCCACGGCTGCCATCGAAGTGGAAGACGTCGGTGGAGGTGCCACCCATGTCAAAGCCGAGGATCGGAGCGTCACCGAAACCGGCGGCGGTCGCCACCGCCACGGCCGCCACCATCCCGCCCGCCGGGCCGGAAAGGATCGTGTCCTTGGCCCGCAGCAGGGCTGGCGACTGCAGGGCACCGGCGGAGGTCATCACCCGCAGCGGGATGGTGGCCCCGATGGCCGTGCGCACCTGTTCGAGATAGGCGCCCAGGACGGGGCCCAGGGCCGCCTCCAGCACAGCGGTGTCGAGGCGAGGCACCAGCCGGGGCTGGCGGCTGAGCTGGTGGGAGAGCACCACAGGCGCGACCCCCCGCGACGCCAGCCAGCTCCCCAGGGCCTGCTCGTGGACCGGATGACGACCGGCATGGAGCAGGGCCACGGCCACGCTGCGGAAGCCGTCGGAGCGGGCCTGGGCCAGGGACTGCTCCAGCGCTTCATCCAGCTGCAGGGGCTCCAGCTCCGCACCATCCGCCGCGAGCCGGCCGCCCACTTCGACCACCCGCAGGGCAGGCGGCTCGGGCCGCCGGATCTCCAGGGCAAAAAGGTCGGGCCGGTGCTGGTCGCCGATGCGCTGCAGGTCGGCAAAGCCGCAGTTGACCAGCAGCAGCACCGGCGCCCCCTGGCGCTCCAGCAGGGCATTGGTGGCCACGGTGGTGCCCAGCCGCACCTCCGTCACCAGCCCGGGGGGAATGGGCTGATCAGGGGCCAGGGCGAGCACGTCCCGCAGGGCCGCAACGGCGGGGTCGGGCGTGGGGGTGCCGTCCGCCGGCGGGGGCGGATCGGAGAGCAGCTTGCGCACCACCAGATCGCCGCTGGGAGAGCAGGCCACCACATCGGTGAAGGTGCCGCCCCGGTCGATCCAGAAGCGCCAGCCGGCCTCGGTCACGACGGCCGTCGCGGGCTGGAGGGACAGGCAGACACCGGGGTGGACGGCGGAATGTCTCCCCAAGCATGGGGGCTGGGATGGCCCGATGGGAAGACAGGCCTGGCGATTCGTCCATCCGGACCCAGGCTTCATCCATGCCCGTGAATGAAATCCGGGGAGGAATGATGTCAGCCTGGATACACGACATGCCGCCTAAGTGATAGGCGCATAGGCCGGAAGACATCTTTTCCAGACTATATGTAATAAGAATTATTACATAGAAGGAGGTGGGGAATGTCGGATGAAGATTCGGGTTAGGTTTTGGTGAATTTTCTTTGATGGTGGATGAAGGCCCATGGCTAGTTCGTCCTACGCGATCAATTTCAACGGCCTTCTAACGGAGCAGGGAGAACAGCAGGTCTTCACCTTTGATGGTGTCATCGGCGACAGAATCGTCTTCGACGGCATCGATGCCGATCCAGTCTTCGAGAACATCTCCTACAGCCTGATCGACCCTTCCGGGGCCACGATCTTCACCAACTTCGGCCACACCGCCGACACGGCCCCGGCCACCCTCACCCTCAGCGGGACCTACCAGATCGTCATCCGAGGCGACGCCAGCACCACCGGCGACTACAACTTCAGCCTGCTCAAGCTCAATCAGGCCCCCATCCTCCCCCTGGGCGCCACGGTCACCGATGCCCTTACCCCGGGGATCAGGAGCAATGTCTATCGTCTGAACGGCACCAAGGGCCAGCGTCTCCAGTTCGACAGCCTGCTCGCGCCCCCCACCAGCACCACCTGGGTTCTCTACGGCCCCGGCAATCAGGCGCTCAACTCCTCCGGCACCTCCAGCGGCACAGATTTCAGCGTCACGCTGCCCGCCGATGGCGAGTACTACCTGGTCTTCGATGGCACCAATGCCACCGCCAGCGTCAGCTACAGCTTCCAGGTCAACGACATCAGTGATCCACCGCCGGCTACCCCCACCGCCTTCCCCTTCAGCCAATCGGGGTCGGTGAGCGGATCTCCCGTTGATTTCACCTTCACGGCGGCCGCCGGAACCCTGCTCTATATCGACAGCCTCGACCCAGACTTTGACAGCGTCTCCCTCCAGATCCTCGATCAGGGCAACGGCAACGCCTCCATCTACAGCGCCAACGCTACCTCTGATTCCTCAGCCGGTCTCATTCTGCCGCGTTCGGGAAGCTACACCGTCCGCGTCAATGGGTCGGGCGATTACAACTTCCGGATCCTTGATCTGAGCGCCAACGCCACGGCGCTGACCCTGGGCAGCACCGTCACCGAGACCGTGACCCCCACCGCAGGAGCACGGATCTTCAGCTTCAGCGGCGCCGTGGGGCAGCAGCTGTTCTACGACGCCCTCGATTCGGATTTCGACAGCGTTCAGACGTTTCTGATCGGCCCCAGCGGCACCAGTCTCACCAACCTCTTTTTCGTCAATGCCTCCAGCGACAGCGACGTCTTCACCCTCAGCGAATCCGGCACTTACTATCTCGTCCAGCACTCCACCGCGCAGACGGCGACGGATTTCAGTTTCCGGTTGCTGCAGCCACCGGCCACGGATCTGGCCTTCGATACGGTCACCAGCAGCACCCTGGTCCCCCTCGGCACCGAGCTGTACCGCTTCACCGGCACGGCAGGCCAGCGCCTCGTCTTCGACAGCCAGTCACCATCGGCGTCCAGTGCCAGCGTGCTGCTGCGCGGTCCCAACGGTGAGGCGATCACCAGTGGCAACCTCGCGTCAGACTTCGAGATCACGCTGACGCGCACGGGCAGCCACATTCTCTACATCGACAGCACCAGCACGAGCAGCCTTCCCTACAGCTTTCAGCTCGTCACCCCCACCACCACCAGCACACCGCTGACCCTGGGCAGTGTCGTCAGCGGCTCGATCACCGAACTGGGCGAGCAGGACCTCTACACCTTCACCGGCACCGCCGGGCAGCGCCTGCTTTTCGACGCCACGGTCAACAACAGCAGGGCCTTCTTTGCCACCCTGCGCAGCCCCAGCGGCGCCCTGGTGATCAATTCTGCCGATACCGATTTCGACAGCAGCCTGGTCACCCTCACCGAAACCGGCACCTATCAGCTGTCCATCGAAGGCCAGGTCGGCAGTGCCACCAGCACGGGCAACTACAACTTCCAGTTGATCGATGCCTCGGCCGCACAGATCCTCCCGCTGGATACCATCACCCCAGGCACTCTCACCCCTGGGGCTGAGAGTGAGTTCTACCGCTTCACAGCAGCGGCAGGCCAGCGTTTCGCTTTTGACAGCATCAGCGGCACCGGTCCGACCGTTCGGATCTTCGATGCCGGCAACACCCAGATCGGCAACGGCTCCCTCGGCTTCGACTTTGAGTTCACGACGCCGGAAGCCGGCTCCTATCTGCTCCAGATCGACGGCAACGGCTTTGCCACCAGTCCCGTCAGCTACAGCTTCAGCCTGGTCACCCCCACCACCACCAGCACGGTGCTGACCCTGGGCAGTGTCGTCAACGGCTCAATCGGTGAACTGGGCGAGCAGGACATCTACACGTTCGCCGGCACCGCGGGCCAACGCCTGCTGTTCGACGCCACCGTCAACAACGCCCGGGTCCTCTTCGCCACCCTGCGCAGCCCCAGCGGCGCCCTGGTGATCAATTCTGCCGATACCGATTTCGACAGCAGCCTGGTCACCCTCACGGAGACCGGCACCTATCAGCTGCTCGTCGAGGGCCTGGTCGGCAATGCCAACAGCACGGGCAGTTACGACTTCCAGCTGATCGATGCCGCTGCCGCACCCATCCTCACGCTCGATAGCGTCACCACAGGAACGCTGACCCCTGGGGCGAAGAGTGAGTTCTACCGCTTCACCGCCGCGGCGGGCCAGCGCTTCGCCTTTGATGCCATCACCGGCAGCGGCCCGAACTTCCGGGTCTTCGATGCTGGCAACACGCAGATCTTCTCTGGCTCCATCAACTTCGACTATGAGTTCACCACGCCGGAGGCCGGCACCTACCTGCTCCAGATCGAGGGCAACAGCAACACCGCCACTCCCGTCAGTTACAGCTTCCAGCTCGTCACCCCCACCACCACCAGCACGCCTCTGACCCTGGGCAGTGTCGTCAGCGGCTCGATCACCGAACTGGGCGAGCAGGACATCTACACCTTCAGCGGCACAGCCGGCCAGCGACTCTTCTTCGACGCCACGGTCAACAACACCAGAAGCATCCTGGCCACTCTGCGTAGTCCCAGCGGGACCTCCCTCAGTTTCCTGGACGCCGATTCCGACGGCAGTCTGATCACCCTCACCGAACCTGGCAGCTATCAGCTGATCGTCGAAGGCCAGGTCGGCAATCCCAACAGCACGGGCGACTACGACTTCAAGCTCATCGATGCCAGCAATGCCCCCCTGATCACCCTGGGCACGGCCATCACCGGCACCCTCAGCCCAGGGAGAGAATCGGATTTCTATCGCATCTCCGGCACCGCGGGCCAGCGGCTCACTTTCGACAGCCTGGCCGCCGCGACGGGGGCCAACTGGCGTCTGTTCGACCCCAACAACGTGACGGTGGCGGGATCCAGCGTTGGTGCCGGCACGGATTTCACGGCCTTTCTGGATGCCACCGGCACCTACCTGCTGCAGATCGACGGCAGCAGTGCCAGCGATGTCAGCTACAACTTCAATGTAACGGGCACCATCGACCCGCCGCCCGCCGCACCCACCGCCTTCCCCTTCAGCCAATCGGGGACGGTATCCGGATCTCCGGTCGATTTCACGATCACCGCAGCCGCCGGGAAACTGCTCTATGTCGACAGCCTGGACCCGGATTTTGACAGTGTTTCCCTGCAGATTCTCGATCAGGGCAATGCCAACACCGCCATCTACTCCGCCAATGCCGGAAGTGATTCAAGTGGGGGTTTCGCTCTGCCGCGTTCGGGAAGCTACACCGTCAGGATCAACGGAACCGGTGACTACAACTTCCGGATCCTCGATCTGAGCGCCAATGCCACGCCGCTCACCCTCGGCGCCGCCTCCAGCGGTCCCCTGGCGGCCGCTGCCACACAGATCTTCAGCTTCAGCGGTAGCGCAGGCCAGCGGCTCTACTTTGACGCGCTCGAAGAAGATAACGACTCCCTCAACCTGGTGCTGCTGCGCCCCGATGGAAGCTCGGTGCTCAGCAGCAGTGGGGAAGCGGACAGCTTTCCGACCTTCAGCCTCACGGAACCGGGCGCCTACCACCTTCTGCTGATCAACAATGCAACGACGGCGGCCGACTTCAACTTCGCTCTGAGGGATGTGGCCGCCGCCACGGCTCTGCCCTTCGACACCGTCACCAACGGCAGCCTTTCCCCCGGCCAGGAAACCGACCTCTTCCGCTTCACCGGCACGGCTGGCCAGCGACTCGTGTTCGACAGCCAGACCGCCGGTTTCCCCAGCGCCACCTGGCGGATCATCGGACCGGCCAACCAGTCCGTGGCCAACCAGAACATCAGCACCGACCTGGAGCTGAACCTCACCGCCGATGGCACCTACGTCCTGGCGATCGATGGCTCCAGCACCACCACGGTCAACTACGGCTTCAGCCTGATCACCCCCTCCACCACCACAACCGCCCTCAGCCTCAACAGCCCCGTCTCCAGCTCACTGAGCGAAATGGGCGAGCGCGACATCTACACCTTCACCGGAACGGCGGGCCAGCGGCTCTACTACGACGCCCTCACCAGTGACTTCACCAGGAGCTTCCCCGTTCGCCTGATCGACCCAACCGGCGACATCGGTCTGCTGAACCAGCAGCACTACTTCGACAGCAACACCCCCTTCACCCTCACCGAAACCGGCACCTACCAGCTGCAGCTCGAGAGCACCTCCTCCTTCTCCCTCGACACCGGCGCCTACAGCTTCCAGCTGCTTGATCTGGCCGCCGCCACAGTGCTGCCCTTGGACACCGTCACCAACGGCACCCTTTCCCCCGGCCAGGACACCGATCTCTACCGCTTCAACGGCACGGCCGGCCAGCGGCTCGTCTTCGACAGCCAGACCCCCGGATTCCCCTCCGTCAGTTGGCGGATCTTCGGACCGGGCAACCAATCCCTGGCCAACCAGAACATCACCAGCGACCTGGATCTCACCCTGAGCGCCGATGGCACCTACGTCCTGGCGATCGATGGAGCCAGCGCCACCAACGTCAACTACAGCTTCAGTCTGGTCACCCCCACCACCTCCACCACCGCCCTCAGCCTGAACAGCCCCGTCTCCAGCTCGCTCGCCGAAATCGGCGAACGGGACATCTACACCTTCACCGGATCGGTGGGCCAGCGGCTGTACTACGACGCCCTCACCAACGACTCCAGCACGAGCTTCCCCGTTCGCCTGATCGATCCCACCGGCGACATCGTCTTTCTCAACCAGCAGCACTACGCCGACAGCAACACGCCCTTCACGCTCACCGAGGCCGGCACCTACCAGCTGCTGGTTGAGAGCACAGCGACCTTCTCCCTCGACTCGGGCGCCTACAGCTTCCAGCTGCTCGATGTCGCCGCCGCCACTGCTCTCAATTTCGACACCGTCACCAGCGGCACCCTTTCCCCCGGCCAGGACACCGATCTCTACCGCTTCACCGGCACGGCCGGCCAGCGGCTCGTCTTCGACAGCCTGACCCCCGGATTTCCCTCCGCCGCCTGGCGTCTCTTCGGACCGACCAACCAATCCCTGGTCAACCAGAACCTCACCACCGACCTGGAGCTGAACCTCACCGCCGATGGCACCTACATCCTCGCCATTGATGGGGCCAGCGCCACCAGCGTCAACTACAGCTTCAACCTGATCACCCCGACGTCCGCCCGGACCGGTGCACCCAACATCATCGTCGCCGACCGCACAGGGAACACCAACACGCCGATTCCGCTCAACATCGCCGCCAGCTTCGCGGCCAGCGATGGTAATGATCAGCGCAGCATCCTGATCTCCGGCGTGCCCAGCGGAGCTCTCCTCTCGGCGGGCACCAACAACAACAACGGCACCTGGACCCTGACTCCCGCCCAGCTCGCGGGGCTGACCATCACGGTGGCCAATGCCGCCAACTTCGCGCTCACCGTGACGGCCACCAGCGCCGAAACCACCGGTGACACGGCCACCACCACGGCCACGTTCTCCGTCATCGTCAACGTCGCCACCGGCATCACCGTCACCCCAACCTCGGGCCTGGTCACCACAGAAGCCGGCGGCAGCGCCACCTTCACCGTGGTGCTCGACAGTCAACCCACGGCGAACGTCACCGTCGGCATCGCCAGTTCCGACGCCACCGAAGGCAGCACCAACGTTTCCTCGCTCACCTTCACGCCGGCCAACTGGAACGTCCCCCAGACCGTGATCGTCACGGGCGTCGATGACCCTGCCATCGATGGCACGGTGGCCTATTCGATCGTCACCGCGGCGGCCACCAGCAGCGACCCCAACTACAACGGCTTCAATGCCGCCAATGTCAGTGTCTCCAACACCGACAACGACACCGCGGGGGTCACGGTTGCGCCCACCGGTGGCTTGTTCACATCGGAGGGCGGCGGCACCAGCCAGTTCAGCGTGCGCCTCACCAGCCAGCCGTCGGCCAACGTCAGCATCAGCATCGCCAGTTCGGACAGCACCGAAGGCTCCACCGACGTTTCTTCCCTCACCTTCACTCCGGCCAACTGGAATGCCTTCCAGTTCGTCACAGTCACAGGCGTCGATGATGGCGTTGTGGATGGCAATATCGCCTACACGATTCTCACCGGGGCGACCACCAGCACCGACGCCAACTACAGCGGGCTTGCCGTCGCCGATGTCGGTGTCACCAATGTCGACAACGACGCCGCTTCCTTCTCCATCAGCGACGTCTCCATCACCGAGGGCAACAGCGGCACCACCACCGCCGTCTTCACCGTCACCCTCAGCAATGCCGTCGCTGGTGGGACGTCCGTTTCCTACGCCACCGCCAACGGCACCGCCAGCGCCGGTACTGATTACGTCGCCACCTCCGGCACCCTCAACTTCACCGGCACCGCCGGTGAACAGCGCACCGTCTCCGTCACCATCAACGGCGACACCACGATCGAACCAAACGAATCCTTCGTCCTCAACCTCTCCGCTCCCACCAACGGCGTCACCCTTGCCGACTCCCAGGGCGTTGGCACCATCACCAATGATGATGCGGCTCCCCTCCCCGTCGTCACTCTGGCTGTGTCTCCGGGCAGCGTGACGGAGAACGGAGCAACGAACCTCGTCTATACCTTCTCCCGCACCGGCGACACCACCAATTCCCTTGTCGTCAACTACTCCATCGGCGGCACCGCCACCAATGGCACTGATTACGGCCTGATCCCCGCCTCCATCACCTTCGCCGCTGGATCGGCTACCGCCACCGTCACCGTCGATCCCACCGGCGATGCTGTCGTCGAGGCGGACGAGACCGTTTCCCTGACCCTTTCCGCCAACGCCGCCTACACCATCGGCACCGCTGGGGCCGTCACCGGCACCATCACCAATGACGACACAGCGGGCATCACGGTGTCTCCTGCGCCGGACCCGATCCGGCCCAGGCAGCTGACCACCTCGGAAGGCAGCACGGACCCTCAGGTGCTCGCCGCCTGGCGGTTCAACGAGACATCCGGTTCGACCGCCTTCGCCGCAGCAGGTTCGGTCAATGGCTCGCTCCTGGGCAACGCCAGCTTCACGGCCGGGGGCTTGAGCGGTGGTGCCGTGACCATGTCAACGGCCGGCAATGGGTTTGTGGACATGGGGAATAACTTCTCCTTTGGAAACACCAACAGCACGTTTTCTCTGGTTTCCTGGGTGAAGCTACAGAGTGGTGACACCAATGGTTACATTGTGGCCGGACGCCACCAAGCTGGTGCGATCGCTGGATATTTCAATGGCATTAACAATACAAACAGTGGCTCCGGAGAGGTGACAGGTGGTGCGATTTTCTACCAGTCCTATCCCAATCCCGTCAGCAGCAATCTGAGTCTGAATGATGGCAACTGGCATCAGATCATCGGCGTCCACGACTTCAACAACGGAACTGCTGCGCTCTCCCGGCTGTATGTAAACGGTGAGCTTCGCGACACCGAAGGATACACTGGGTTTAACAGCTCTCTGGCTAACTTCAGTGTTGGTGGCATTCTGAATGCGGCCGGTACGCAGATGATTGGCGCCCTGACGGGCACCGTCGACGAGGTGAGCATCTGGAACCGAGCGCTCACGGCATCCGACGCCAGGTATCTCTATGCCAACCCGGGTGCCCTGGCTGTCACGCCCAGTTTCACGGTGGTTCTCAACAGCCAGCCCACAGACAACGTCACCATCGGGATCTCGAGCTCCGACACCACGGAAGGCACCGTCTCCACTTCTTCCCTTGTCTTCACACCCGCCAACTGGAACATTCCCCAGACCGTCACCGTCACCGGTGTCGATGACGCGATTGTCGATCGAGACGAAGGCGGCGTTGCCAACGGTGTCGGCGTCTCCTATTCCATCGTCACCGCCCCCGCTACCAGCGGCGACCCCAATTACAACGGTCTCAATGCCGCCGATGTCAGCGTCATCAACAACGACAATGACACGGCCTCCCTCTCCATCAACGACGTCACCATCATCGAGGGCAACAGTGGCACCACCACGGCCGTCTTCACCGTCACCCTCAGCAACGCGGTCGCCGGTGGCGTGTCCGTGAACTATGCCACCGCCAACGGCACCGCCACGGCCGGCTCCGACTACGTCAACAGCGTCGGCACCCTCAACTTCACCGGCACAGCCGGTGAAACGAAGACCGTCTCCGTCACCATCAACGGCGACACCACGGTCGAATCCGACGAAACCTTCTTCGTCAACCTCTCTGGCATCACCAAGGCCGGCGTCACGATCGCCGACGGCCAGGGACTCGGCACCATCACCACAGACGACGTCTCCCTGCCCGTCATCACACTGGCGGTCTCACCGGCCAGCGTTGCCGAGAACGGTGCCGCCAATCTCGTCTACACATTCACCCGCACCGGCGCCACCACCAATCCCCTCACGGTCAACTACACGGTCGGCGGCAGCGCCAGCAGCGACAGCGATTACGCCCCGATCGCCGCTTCCGTCACCATCCTCGCCGGCTCGGCCACCGCCACGGTGACCGTCGATCCCACCGCCGATGCGGTCCTGGAGCCCGACGAAACCATCGCCATCAGCCTTGCCGCCAATGCGGCTTACGTGATCGGTACTCCCGGCGCCGTCAGCGGCACGATCAGCAACGACGACACCGCCTCCTTCTCCGTCAGCGACGTCTCGATCGTGGAAGGCAACGCCGGCACCTCCACCGCCGTCTTCACCGTCACCCTCAGCAACGCCGTCTCCGGTGGGGCATCGGTGTCCTACGCCACCGCCAACGGCACCGCCACCGTCGGTATCGACTACGTCGCCGCCAACGGCACCCTGAACTTCACCGGCAATGCCGGTGAGCAGCGCACCGTCTCCGTCACCGTCACTGGCGACACGGCCGTGGAGTTCGACGAATCCTTCTTCCTCAACCTCTCGGCTCCCACCAACGGCGTCACCATCGCCGACGGCCAGGGGAGGGCCACCGTCACCAACGACGACGTCCCTCCCCAGCCCGCCGGCATCCCCGTGCTGTTCTTCTCTGCCGTCACCGCCGCCGGTGGCCGCGAGCTCTGGCTGACGGACGGCACGGCGGCGAGCACCCGGCAGGTGATCGATGCCGCCCCCGGGGCAACGGGAGCCTTCCCCTCCACCGTGCAGCTCGCCAACGGCAAGCTCCTGTTCGCCTCCGACGACGCCACCGGAGACACCGAGCTCTGGACGACCGACGGCACGGCGGCCGGTACGACCCAGCTGGTGGAGATCAATCCGATCGTCAGCTTCTCCAGCGCCATCGGCCCGACCCTCATCACGCCGTTCGATGGCGGCGCCCTCTTCTTCGCCGACGACGGCCTCAGCGGCAACGAGCTCTGGTACACCGACGGCACCGCAGCCGGCACGCGCCTGCTCGCCGACATCCAGCCCGGCGCCACCGGTTCGCGCGCCACCACCAACCCCGCTCGCCAGCTCACCGTCTCGGGCGGCAATGTGTTCTTCACAGCCAACACCACAGCCGAAGGCAACGAGCTCTGGGTGATCGAGAGCGTCTCCGCCGGCCCGCGGCTCGTCACCGAGATCGTTCCCGGCAGCGCCAGCAGCGCCATCTCGGTGCTCACCTCGTTCAACGACGGCGTCTTCTTCTATGCCAACGACGGTGTCAACGGGGTGGAGGCCTGGTACAGCGACGGCACCGCCGGCGGCACCCTCTCCCTCGGCAACCTCAGCCCGCTCGCGACCGCCCGGACCACCAACCCCACCGTGGTCGGCGACAGGGTCTTCTTCGCCATCGAGACCAGCAACACCCCGGGGGTGCTGGGGGCCGAGCTGTGGGTCTCGAACGGCACGGTGGCCAACACCACGCGGCTGCTGTCCAACGTCAGCTGGCCCATCAACACGGTGGGAGCCGTCAACGGCAAGGCCGTGTTCATCGCCAACGATGGGGTCAACGGCTCGGAGCTCTGGGTCAGCGACGGCACCCCCTCCGGAACGCGGCTTCTCAAGGACATTCAGCCCGGCGGCGTCAACAGCAACGGCGCCCTGGCCGCAGGCCCGGGAGCTCTGTTCAACGGCGAGCTCTACTTCCGCGGCACAACGACGGCGGAAGGGGCCGAGCTGTGGAAGACCGATGGCACTGAAGCCGGAACCGTGCTCGTCGCCGACATCAACCCGGGCACGGGCGGCAGCAACGTCAGTCTGCTGTTCAGTGCCGTCCTGAACGGGCGGCTCTACTTCCAGGCCTCAACCCCCGGCGAAGGTCTCGAGCTTTGGACGACGGACGGCACCGCCGCCGGCACCTCACGGGTGGCGGACATCAATCCCGGCACGGCCAGCTCGACGCCGACCAACTTCTCGGTGCAGGTGCTGCCGCCGCCTGTGGTCTCGATCAGCCTGGCGCCCGCCGCCGCGGAGGAAGGGGAAGCCTTCATCCTCACCGCGACGCGGAGCGGAGCCGTGCTCAGCCAGCCCACCACCGTCACTTACACGATCACCGGGCCCGCGGCGACCGCCGGTGACATCTCCACGCCCCTGACGGGCACGATCACGATCCTCTCCAACCAGACCACCGCCACGCTCTCGATCGCCACGGTGGAGGACACGGTTGTGGAGGCCGACGAACCCTTCACCGTCACCATCACCAACCCCATCAACGGCTCGATCGGCACGGCAACCGCCACGGCCACGATCCTCAATGACGACGCCGCTGCCCTGCCCGTCATCACCCTGGCTGTCTCCCCCGCCAGCGTTCTCGAGAACGGCGCCACCAATCTCGTTTACACCTTCACCCGCACCGGCGCCACCACCACACCCCTCACCGTCAACTACGCCATCAACGGCACCGCCACAGGCGGCACTGACTACGCCGCCATCCCCGCCTCCGTCACCTTCGCTGTCGGCTCGGCCACCGCCACCGTCACCGTCGATCCGACCGGCGACACCGTCCTTGAGCCCAACGAAACCGTTTCCCTCACCCTCCAGTCCAACGCCGCCTACATCGTCGGCACCGCCGGCGCCGTCATCGGCACCATCACCAACGACGACGCCGCCTCCTTCTCCATCAGCGACGTCTCCATCACCGAGGGCAACAGCGGCACCACCACCGCCATCTTCACCGTCACCCTCAGCAATGCCGTCGCTGGTGGCGCTTCGGTGAACTTCGCCACTGCCGATGGCACCGCCACCGCCGGCTCCGACTACCTCGCCGCCTCCGGCACCCTCAACTTCGCAGGCACCACCGGGGAAACCCAGACCATCTCCGTCACCATCAACGGCGACACCGCCTTCGAGCCCAACGAATCCTTCTTCCTCAACCTCTCCGCCCCCACCAACGGCGTCACACTCCTCGACGGCCAGGGCATCGGCACCATCACCAATGACGACGCCGCTCCACTGCCCGTCGTCACCCTCGCCCTCTCACCTGCCAGCGTCACAGAAAACGGAACAACGAACCTCGTCTATACCTTCACCAGAACCGGCGCCACCACCAACCCCCTCACCGTCAACTACGCCATCAACGGCACCGCCACCAATGGCACTGATTACGGCCTGATCCCCGCCTCCGTCGTCTTCGCCGCCGGCTCGGCCACCGCCACCGTCACCGTCGATCCCACCGGTGACAGTGACGTTGAACCGGATGAAACCGTCAGCCTCACCTTGCTGGCCAATGCGGCCTACGCCATCAGCAACACCGGGGCCGTCACGGGCACCATCACCAATGACGACGGCGGCAACAGAGCTCCGGTGTTCGTCGCCGACCCGGCCAAAACCATCCGGCCCGGCCAGACCGCCACCTTCACCGGCGCCAGCCTCGTGGCCAACGACACCGACCCGGATGGCAATCCCCTCTCGGTGAGCCAGTTCTTCACTGCCACCAGCCAGGGCGGTTCGGTCGCCAACACCGCCTTTGACACCTTCACCTACACCCCTGCCTCCGGCTTCACCGGCACGGACATCTTCTCCTACGTGGTCTCCGACGGTGCCGGCGGCTTCACCAATGCCACCCTCGCGATCAACGTCGTCAATGGCGCTCCGGTGTTCGTCGCCGACCCCGCGATCACCATCCGGCCGGGGCAGACCGCCACCATCAACGGCGCGACGCTCCTGGGTAATGACACCGATCCCAATGGCGATCCCCTCTCGATCAGCCAGTTCTTCGCCAACACCAGCCAGGGCGGTTCCGTCACCAACACCGCCTTCAACACCTTCACCTATACCCCGTCCGCCGGCTTCACGGGCACCGACACCTTCTCCTACGTGATCTCCGACGGCTTCGGCGGCTTCACCAATGCCACCCTCGCCATCAACGTCGTCAATGGCGCTCCGGTGTTCGTCGCCGACCCCGCGATCACCATCCAACCCGGCCAGACCGCCACCATCCTGGGCGCCAACCTCATCGCCAACGACACCGACCCGGATGGCGATCCCCTCTCGGTCAGCCAGTTCTTCACGTCCACCAGCCAGGGCGGCACCGTGGCCAACACCGCCTTCGACACCTTCACCTACACCCCGGCCGCTGGCTTCACGGGCACCGACACCTTCTCCTACGTGATCTCCGACGGTTTCGGCGGAACCACCAACGCCACCCTTGCCATCAATGTGCAGGCCAAGCCGAGCGTTTCCGTGGCCGTTTCCCCTGCCAGCGTTCTGGAGAACGGCGCCAGCAATCTCGTCTACACGTTCACCCGTACGGGGCCCACCACCAATCCCCTCGTCGTCAACTATTCCATCGGCGGCTCCGCCACCAACGGGACCGATTACGGCCTGATCGGCACCAGCATCACCTTTGCGACCGGTTCCGCCACCGCCACCCTCAGCGTTGATCCCACCGGCGACAGCATCGTCGAGCCCGACGAAACCGTCGTCCTCACCCTCCTGGCCAACGACGCCTACACCCTTGGCACCGCCGGCGCCGTCACGGGCACCATCACCAACGACGACCTCGGCCGCACCATCACCGGCACGAAGAACCGCGATTCCCTGGTGGGAACGGCCGGCGACGACGTGATCACCGGGCTCCAGGGGGCCGACTCGGTCCGGGGCCAAGGCGGTGGCGATCGCTTCGTCTACAGGAGCATCGTCGATGCCGGCGACACGATCATCGACTTCAACAGGGCCGAAGGGGACAAGGTGGACCTCAAGGGGGCCCTGGCCAGCGTCGGCTACGGCGGGACCACACCCATCACCGATGGCTACCTCAAGTTCGTAGCCAAAGGCGGCGACACCCTGCTGCAGATCGATCCCGATGGGTCAGGCCTGGCCGCCGCCCGGAACTTCATCTTGTTCAAGAACGTGTCGCTGGCCAGCCTCAGCAACCCGGACAATTTCATTGTCTGATCACGCGACGCCGTCCTGAAGACCAGATGAGCCCAACTTGAGCTAAGCTGAGAAGACGCTCAGGTGTTGGCTCCCACCCCCCCGACCAACACGACATCCCCTCCCATGGCCCGCCTCCTCCCCAAACTTGCCTTCACAACGACAGGTCTGGCTCTGGGCATGGCGCTGGCCCAGCCGGCCCCTCTCAGGGCGGCGGTGGTGAATTACACCTTCGACATTCTGATCGACTCGGGCCCTCTGGCGCCCAACAGCTATTCCGGCACGTTCGCCTACAACACGAACACGCTCAATCTCACCGACTTCTCCTTCCTGTTCCAAGGCACCCAGTACGACGAGAACGACGATCCTGATGCTGCGGTCGTCTTCGACAATGGGGTCTTTCTCGGTCTCGAGTATTCGGTCGACACCCTGCCCGCCTTCTCTTTTGTGCCTGGCTTCTTTGATGTCAACGAAGCCTTCTTTGCTTACGACCTCGATGCCATCGGCAGTCAGGGGGGTGCGGGAAGCCTGGCCTTCACAAGGGTCGTGAAACCGGAGACATCAACGGTTCCAGGCCCCCTTCCCCTGCTGGGAGCCGCAGCCTGCTTCGGCTACAGCCGGAGGCTCCGTCGCCGGATCCAGGGCATGGCCACTCCCGCGACCCCCGCCATCACACCCGACTGACCAACTCCGTGGCAAGGGTGCCGCCACCAAAACCATGGCTGCTGCACATCTGCATCCATGGTGAAGATGCAGCAAAGGCAACGGTTCGGATCCGTCCATAACAGAATAATGATGGTGATCAGGCACTGAGGGGCCATGGCGCCGTCCAGCCATCGCACATCTGCAGCGGTCGTCCTCGCAGGCGTCGCGGCCGTCCTGCTGCTGCCCCCGCCGGCCCTGGCGCTGGATCTGATCTTCGTCTTCGACGGCCTGATCGGCACCTTCCGGGGTCTGGAGGCCGGGACAGCCACCAGTACCCCACCGGCGACCGTTGAACTCAATTTTGCTTCCTCTTCGGGGTCTCCGAAGGGGATCTTCGAGACGGCGCCGCGCTGCCTGCTTCCCGACTGCGGCTTCATCTCCGTGACCGCCAACGTTTCAACATTCACCGCTCCAACCGTCTTCCATGGCCATCACAGTGGCTGGCAACTGCTGATCAGCCCGGTTCCAGGACAGCGCCCCGGCGCCGCGCCCTGGCCCCTCACTGGATTGCTGCTCTATTGCCCAGGTTTTGAGCTGGCTGGCGAGCTGGACGATTGCCCAGCCCCCGCTCCTGGCACCGAGCCAAGATCCGGGTGGCTCTCACCGCCCCCGCACGGCGACCCCGGCGACCCGCCTGATCCTGCGGTCCCTGGCCCTCTGCCGGTCCTGGGGGTCGCCGCCGCCTTCCGCTGCAGTCGCCGGCTGAGGGCAAGAATCCGCGGCCGCCTCAGCGGTAGTTTTCAAACTGGAGCGGCACTTCCAGATCCTCCGCCCGCAGCAGGCTGATCACCTGCTGGAGATCATCCTTGTTCTTGCCGGTGACGCGCAGGCTCTCGCCCTGGATCGCCACGGTCACCTTCTTGACCTCATCGCGGACCTTCTTGCTGAGCTTCTTGGCCAGTTCCTGGCTGAGGCCCTTGCGCAGCTTGATCACCTGCTTCACCCGGTTGCCGCCCACCGGCTCCGGGGTCTGCAGATCGAAGATCTTCAGCGACAGGTTGCGCTTGGTGGCCTTCTGGCGCAGCACGTCCACCACCGCGTCCAGGGTCATGTCGCTGGCGGTGGTGATCGTCAGGCTGGCCTCCTCCACGTCGATCTCGGTGTTGGAGTCCTTGAGGTCGTAGCGCTGGCCCACCTCGCGGCGCACCTGGTCGACGGCGTTCACCAGCTCCTGGCGGTCGAAGTCGGAGACGACATCGAAGGAATAGCTGTCGGCCATGGCGCGGGCGAAGGCAAGGCAGCGCCAGCCTAGAAAAGAGACCCCAGCCGCCCTGTCCCGATGGCCACCTCCCTGCTCCCCCCCCTCCTGGCGGCCAGCGTCGCCCTGCCGGTGCTGCCGGCGGCCGCCGGCGGACCCTTCGCCTGGTCGCTGGTGCTCTCCGGCGCCGTGGTGGTGCTCAGCCTGATCCCCCTGGGGGCCGCCCGCTCCCAGGCCGACTTCACCCCCTCCGACCTGGCCGCGCCGCGGGCGATGTTCGAGCGGCTGCCGGCCTGGGGCAAGCGGGCCAACTGGGCGCACCAGAACAGCTTCGAGGCCTTCACCCTGCACGCCCCCGCCTGCCTGCTGTGCCTGCTGGTGGCCCCGTCGGTGCTGGCGGCCGCCCCTTGGGTGCCCCTGGTGGCCTGGCTGCACCCCGCCCTGCGTCTGGGCTACATCGGGGCCTACGTGGCCAACGTTCCACCCGTGCGCAGCCTGTGCTGGGCCGGCGGCATCCTCTGCACCGCCCTGCTGTACTCCGAGGGGCTGCGGGCGGTGCTGCGCAGCTGAGTCAGCTGGGAGGAGTGGAGCCTCAGCTGCCGCCCTTTTCCTGCAGCCCCTTGAGGGCCGCCAGCAGCGAGGCCGGGCTCTGGGGATCCACCATCAGCACGCTGCCGCCATGGGAGCGGGCCATCTCCTGGCCCATGGCCATCCAGTCCTTGGCCAGCAGCAGCCGCAGCCCCTCGGCCGCCGCGGGATGGGCCTCGATCACCGCCGCCAGCTGGGTGGCCGATTCGGCCCGCGCCTTGGCCAGCAGCAGCTGCTGCTTGGCCTGGGCATCGGCATCGAGCAGCACCGCCTCCTGCTTGGCCTTGGCATCCAGCACCAGGGCCTCGGCACGGCCCCGGGCCGCGTTCACCTGGGACTCCCGCTCCCCCTCGGAGCGCAGGATCGCCGCCCGCTTCTCCCGCTCGGCGGTCATCTGCTGCTCCATGGCCTGCTGCACCCCCTGGGAGGGCTGGATGTCGCGCAGCTCCACCCGGGTCACCTTGACGCCCCAGGGATCGGTGGCCTGGTCGAGCTCCTTGAGGAGGGTCTCGTTGACCTCGCTGCGGGTGGTGAAGGTCTGGTCGAGGTCGAGCTTGCCCATCTCGGCCCGGATCTGGGTGAGCACCAGGTTGACCATGGCCGCCTGCAGGTTGTCGACGCCGTAGTAGGCGCGGGCATGCTCCAGCAGCTGCCAGTACACCACCGCATCCACCTCGATCGAGACGTTGTCGCGGGTGATGCACTGCTGGGGGGGAATGTCGAGCACCCGCTCCTTGAGCGATTCGTGGCTCACCACCCGCTCCAGGCCCGGGATCACCAGGGACAGGCCGGGGCGCAGTTCCCGGTCGTACTTGCCGAGGCGCTCCACCAGCATCGAGCGGCTGCTGCTGGTGACCTTGACGCCGCTGATGCCCAGCCCGGCGAGCACCACGAGCACCGGAATGATGAGCGCTTCCATGCAGGCTTCGTCACTGGCGCAACGCTAGGCAGGATGGGGGCGATGGCCAACGGTCCCGTTGGTTTCGTTGTTCCTCCGCCCCCGCCCCGTCGCACCCCGCCGATGCCCGCACCCCCGATCCTCTGGCTGGCCCTGGCGGGGGTGCTGCTGCTGCTGGAGCTGGTGGGCGCCGACGGGGACGGCCTGCTGCTGATCGGCGCCGTGGCGGCCCTGCTGCTCACCCTCGTCGCCATCCTGGCGCCGGTGCTGCCGCCCCTGGGCCAGCTGCTCCTCTACGCCGTGCTGGTGGGAGCGGGCTACGCCTGGCTGCGCCGCTGGTCGGCCCGCCGCCAGGCCCGCACCATCCCCCCCAGCGCCCGCGCCGAACTGGCGGAGGTGACCACGGCCTTTGATGCCAACGGCGAGGGCCGGGTGCGCTGGCAGGGCCAGAGCTGGGCCGCCCAGAACCTGGCACCCCAGCAGAGCCTCCCCCCCGGTAGCCAGGTGACGGTGATGGGCCGGGAGGGAACGCGGCTGCAGGTGCTGCCGCGCCAGGAGAACCTGCTGGGCTGAAACCCGGCCGGCGGGAACCGGCCGGCTCAGTCGAAGAACATCAGGCTGACCACCTTGCCCATGTCCTCGGCGGTGCGGCAGCTGGAGAGCAGGGTCTCGCTGTCGTGGAAGGCGTAGCAGATCAGCTGGTCGCAGCGGTTGATGATCTCCTGGTTGCAGAGGCTGCTGGCCATCGGCAGGGGCAGCTCATCATTTTCGGGCTTCTCCACCAGGTGCAGCACGCGCTCCAGCTGGCTGCGGGATTCGCCCGGCTGGCGGTCCAGGCTCTGGGGCAGCAGCACGGTGAGCCGGGCCGGATCCACCTCCAGCACGCTGCGGATCACGGCCGCATTGACCCCCTGGGCCCCGGAGGTGATCAGGTTGTGGCCCTCCTGGGCCAGGGAACGGGCCACCAGCTCCACCAGGTGGATCGACACCACCGGCACATGGCGACTGCCGAGGAAGGCGATTCTGCGTTTGCCCCGGTCCTGGAGCATGGCCAGCTCCTGGGCGAGCGTATCGATCCGGTCCAGGGCCGGAAGATCTAGGGACCGGGTCACCCGTTATCGACAACCAACGAACTGAAACTAGCAGCGCCCTCAGGCATGGACCGCCAGGCGCAGCCGGCGGAACAGCCGTTCGAAGTGGCAGTTCTCCTCCACCAGCCGGATCGCATAGGTGGCCTTCACCGCTTCATGCAGCCGCACATGGCCGATGGCGGCATCGATCACCTCCACGGTGGTGAGGGTGTCGTGGTCGACCTTGAGCACCGGCACCTCCAGTTCCTCGGCCCGGCTGATCAGCTGGGGCAGGGGTTCACCGGCCCCGGTGAGGATCAGGCACTGGGTGGAGGCCTCCAGGGCCGCCAGCTGGATGTCGGTGCGGTCGGCGCCGGTGACGACGGCCATGTTGCGGCGGCGGCGGAAGAATTCCATCGCCGAATTGACGTTCATGGCGCCGATCGAGAGGGTCTCCACCAGCAGGTCGAGGCCGTCGCGGCAGCAGAGCACGGTGGCCGCCAGCCGCCGGGCCAGCTCCTCCACCGTGACGCTGCGCAGCAGGGGACTGCGGGGCATCACGCCCAGCACCGGGATGCCGAGCCGCTCCAAGGCCGGCAGGACCGCCTCCCGCACCTCCGGCACCACCTCGGGCACCACGGCGTTGAGCACCACGCCCGCCAGCAGATCCCCCAGCTGGTGCCGGGCCTCCAGCAGGGACTCGACGCTGCGGCTGTCGCTCCACGGGTGCACCAGCAGCACCGGGGCCTGCAGAGCCTGGGCCAGCTGCACCAGGCCCAGGCCGTAGAGCTGCCCTTCGCTGAGGCTGCCGGCCCCCTCCAGCAGCACCAGCCGCTCGGCGTCGTCGTGGATGCGGCGCTGCAGCAGAGTCAGCCCCTCCCCCGGGTCAAGATCCCCTGCCAGCAGACGGGCCCGGGCCGTCGCCGGCTCCAGGACGTGCAGCGAAGGGATCAGCTGCTCCGGCTCCAGACCGAGGGTGGCGCCGATGAAGCGCACGTCGGGATCGAGCAGGGGGTTCTCCGGGGCCGCATCGGGGAAGGCGTCGAGCGGGTCGTCCATGCAGGTGGCCAGCGGCTTGCCGAAGGCGAGCGGCACGCCCTGGCGGGCGAGCTGGCGGCCCAGACCGAGCACCACCGCCGACTTGCCGCTGAAGGGTTCGCAGGAGCCGATCAGCAAGGGGATGGACATGGTGTGACCTCGCCGGGACCCGCAGGTGCCGGGCAATCTAGGCAGCACGACCACCGCAGGCCCATGCCGGACCCCTCGAACGAAGCGCTCACCGTGGCCGTCACCGGCGCCAGCGGCGCCCTCGGCCAGGCCCTGCTGCGCCGCTGGCACCGCCGCGGCGCCCGGCTGATCGCCCTCTGCCACGGCCGCACGCCGCTGCAGCTGGCCGGGCCGGACGGGCAGCCGATCCCCCTGCGCCAGGTGCACTGGCAGGTGGGCCACGAGGCGGCCCTCGAAGCCCTGCTGGCGGAGGTGGACGTGCTGGTGATCAACCACGGCATCAATGTCCATGGGGACGGCAGCGCCGAGGCGACGGGTTGTTCCCTGGAGGTCAATGCCCTGAGCGCCTGGCGGCTGCTGGAGCTGTTCGCCGCGGTGGCGGCGCTGCGGGATCCGGCGCAGCGCGACGGACGCCCACGGCCGGAGGTGTGGGTGAACACCTCGGAAGCGGAGATCCAGCCGGCCCTGAGCCCCCTCTACGAGATCAGCAAGCGGCTGCTGGGCCAGCTGCTCAGCTTGCGAGCCCCGGAGCTGGCGGCGGTGGTGCGGCTGCGGCGCCTGGTGCTGGGTCCGTTCCGCTCGGCCCTCAACCCCATCGGGGTGATGGGCGCCGACTGGGTGGCCGGCGAGATCCTTCGCCAGGCCGACTGGAACTGCGGCCTGATCATCGTGACGCCCAACCCGCTCACCTACGTGCTGATGCCCCTGGCGACCGTGAGCCGCTGGGCCTACCTGAGCCTGCTGCTGCGGCGCTGAACGCCAAAGCGGACGGGCCTAGAAGTCGCGGTCGGTGAGGATGTCGCAGCCGTCGGCGGTGACCACGATGGTGTGCTCCCACTGGGCCGAGAGGCTGCCGTCCACGGTCACCACGGTCCAGCGGTCCTTGAGGGTGCGGCAGGCCTTGCTGCCGGCGTTCAGGATCGGCTCCACCGCCAGGGTCATGCCGGCCCGCAGCTGCATGTTGGGCAGGTCACGGGTGCGGTAGTTGAACACCGAGGGCTCCTCGTGCAGGTTGCGGCCCACACCGTGGCCCGTGTAGTCCTCGACCACGGCATAGCCGTGGGCCTCGACGTGGTCCTGGACGGCGCCGGCCAGCTCCAGCAGGGTGCTGCCGGCCTTCACGGTGGCCAGGCCCTTCATCAGCGATTCCTGGGCCACCCGGCTGAGGCGGCGGGCCTCCTCGGGCACCCCCTCGCCGACGCAGAGGGTGACGCAGCTGTCGCCGTGGAAGCCCTCGTAGTAGGCGCCGGTGTCGATCTTGACCAGATCGCCGGCCTTGATCACCCGTTTGCCGCTGGGGATGCCGTGCACCACCTCGTTGTTGATGCTGGCGCAGATGCTGGCCGGAAAGCCGTGGTAGCCCTTGAAGCTGGGGGTGGCCCCCATGGCGCGGATGCGGGCCTCGGCGTGGCGGTCGAGGTCGCCGGTGGTCATGCCCGGGGCGGCCATGTCCATGATCTCCCGCAGCACCGTGGCGACAATGCGGCTGGCCTGGCGCATGATCGCGATCTCCCGCGCCGACTTGACTTCCACGCCGCGGCGGGTCTTCTGGATGCGGGGGCCGGCCTGGGTGAGAGGGGTGCCACCGCCCTTGACGCCGTTGGTGCTGGCCAGCAGATCGGCGAACAGGTTCATGCGGTGGGAGACGGGCCGGACATTCAAGTTATCAATGGCGTCCCTCCCGCCGTCGTTTCCCCGTGTCCAGCCCCACCCCCGCCGCGTCCCCACGGCCCGCCGCACCGTCCTGGGGCGCCCGCCTGCGGCAGGCCCACGCCTGGATGGCGCCGCTGGTGCTGACGCCCCTGCTGCTCTCGGCCCTCACGGGTGTGGGTTACCGCCTGCTGCGCGACTGGGGCGGGCTGAGCCGGGACCAGGTCCATCCGCTGATGGTGCTGCACGAGGGCGAGTGGCTGCAGCGCTGGCTGGGCCCGGTGGGAGAGACCCTCTACGTGCTGCTCAACGGCCTGGGGCTGCTGTGGATGCTGGTCACCGGCGGCGCCATGGCCTGGGAGCGGCTGCAGCGGAACTGGCGGCGGCGCGGGGGGAGGGGGGTCACCTGAGGCGGTAAGGTGTTGGTTTGGCCAGGCGCTCCGAGAAAAGGGATGGCAACCGAGACCGATCCGACCACCACCGATCCATCCACCGAGGATCCATCCACTGCGGCGGACCCGCAGACCGTGGACCAGGCGGCCCCTGACGTGGCGGCCCCTGCCGCCGTGACCGTCACCACCGGCAAGCTGAGCGCCCGCGCCCTGATCGAGGAGTTCGAAGCGACCCAGCTGAAGAGCGACCTGCCCGAGATCTACGTGGGCGACACCGTCAAGGTGGGCGTGCGCATCCGGGAGGGCAACAAGGAGCGGGTCCAGCCCTACGAGGGCGTGGTGATCGCCAAGCGCCACGGCGGCCTCAACCAGACGATCACCGTGCGTCGCATCTTCCAGGGCATCGGCGTGGAGCGGGTCTTCATGCTCCACAGCCCCCAGGTCGCTTCCGTGAAGGTGGAGCGGCGCGGTAAGGTGCGTCGGGCGAAGCTCTTCTATCTGCGTGACCGGGTGGGTAAAGCCACACGCGTCAAACAGCGCTTCGATCGCTGAAGCCTGGTTTCACGGGTGGCCATTGCCCGCGAATCCCTCTCACGCTTTCCAGGGGCCATCGGCCTTGCGCCGTTAGTTCAGTTGGTAGAACGCAGGTCTCCAAAACCTGATGTCGGGGGTTCAAGTCCTCCACGGCGCGTTCGATGGTCCCATTTGCAGTCTCGTGGTTCCGAACATGGAGTTGGATCTACAACCCGGTGATGTGGTCAAGGTGCTGGAATCGGCCGCCCTTGGCTGGGTCCGGGCCCGGGTCATCCGGGTCAAGTCCGGAGGTCGGGTCGTGGTCCAGAGCGACCAGGGGCGGGAGTTCACCGCCCGTGGCAATCAGGTCCGTCTGATCGAACCCGCCGGCTTCCGCCCCTGAGCGCAGCGCTGCGGCGTCCCTTCCGGTCAGCGTCCGCCCCGTGCCCCGCACGGGGCTTTTTGTGTGGCCCCTCCCCCCGCGGCGCCCCAGGGCGGCGGGGTTGGTGGCCTTCGGGGGCGGCGTTGACGGACCGCGTTGACGGAGGGACCGGTGACGATGGATACTTCCTTGGTCGGCGTCCGCGCCGTCGTGATCGCCCATCGGTGCCGCATCCACCCTCTGGGGCGGATTCAGGCTCGAATGTCGGTCTGGGACTGTAGTTCAATCGGTTAGAGCACCGCCCTGTCACGGCGGAAGTTGCGGGTTCGAGCCCCGTCAGTCCCGTTCTCACCATCTGGAGCCGATTCCGTGGCCGCAGCGGTTCCCGTACGCGTTCGGCTGGCCCCCAGCCCCACCGGCACCCTCCACATCGGCACCGCCCGCACGGCGGTGTTCAACTGGCTGTTCGCCCGCCACCTGGGGGGGGCCTTCCTGCTCCGCATCGAGGACACCGACCGGGAGCGGTCCAGGGCCGAGTACACGGAGAACATCCTCGATGGCCTGCGCTGGCTGGGCCTCACCTGGGACGAGGAGCCGGTGGTGCAGAGCCAGCGCATCGAGGCCCACCGGGCCGCGATCGCCCAGCTGCTGGCGAGCGGCCACGCCTACCGCTGCTTCGCCAGCGACGCCGAGCTGGCGGCGATGCGGGAGCGGCAGCAGGCCGAGGGGCGCGCCCCCCGCTACGACAACCTGCACCGCGACCTCACGCCCGAGCAGCAGCAGGCCTACATCGACGAGGGCCGCGAGGCGGTGATCCGCTTCCGCATCGACGACGGCGCCACGATCACCTGGAACGACCTGGTGCGCGGCGAGATGCGCTGGGCCGGCAGCGACCTGGGCGGCGACATGGTGATCGCCCGCCGGGCGCCCGCCGATGCCATCGGCGACCCCCTCTACAACCTGGTGGTGGTGGTGGACGACGCCGCCATGGCCATCAGCCACGTGATCCGGGGCGAGGACCACATCGCCAACACCGGCAAGCAGCTGCTGCTCTACGCCGCCCTGGGCCTG
This sequence comes from Cyanobium sp. Lug-B, assembly GCF_024345635.1. Taxonomy (NCBI): domain Bacteria; kingdom Bacillati; phylum Cyanobacteriota; class Cyanophyceae; order Synechococcales; family Prochlorococcaceae; genus Cyanobium; species Cyanobium sp. Lug-B. The sequence continues at coordinate 1,281 of NZ_JAGQBM010000033.1, read as the reverse complement.
ACCCCGCCCCTGTTCGCCCACACCCCCCTGATCCTCAACCAGGAGGGCCGCAAGCTCTCCAAGCGCGACGGCGTCACCTCCGTGGGGGATTTCCGCGCCATGGGCTACACCGCCGAAGCCCTGGTCAACTACATGACCCTGCTGGGCTGGTCGCCGCCGGAGGGCCTCGGCGAGCGCTTCAGCCTCGAGCAGGCGGCGGCGGTGTTCTCCTTCGAGCGGGTCAACCGGGCCGGGGCGCGCTTCGACTGGGACAAGCTCAACTGGCTCAACGCCCAGGTGCTGCATGGGCTGGAGGCCGGCGAGCTGCGCCAGCGGCTGCTGCCCCTCTGGCAGGCCCGGGGCTGGGCCGACGACGGCCCCGCCGCCGACGCCGGCTGGCAGGAGGACCTCTGCGCCCTGCTGGGCCCCTCCCTCAGCCTGCTGGCGGACGGGGTCGACCAGGCCGCCCCCTTCTTCGAAACACCGGAGCCGGACGAGGCAGCCCTGGCCCTGCGGGCCGACGCCGCCAGCCGCACCGCCCTGACGGCCCTGCTGGAGCAGCTGCCGGAGGGGCCCCTCGAGGCCGACACGGCCCAGGCGCTGCTGGGGGCGGTCGCCACGGCCGCGGGCGTCAAGAAAGGGGTGCTGATGAAGGGGCTGCGGGCCGCCCTGCTGGGCAGCCTCAAGGGGCCCGACCTGCTCACCACCTGGCTGCTGCTGCACCGGCTCGGCAGCGACCGGGAGCGGATCGCCGCCGCGCTCTGAGGCCGGGACAGAGGCCTCAGGTGGCCTCAGTCGTCGAGGGCGCCGTAGATCGGCTCCACCCGGATCGCCTGGACACTGCCGGCCCGCAGCACCAGGAACTCGCTGGTCAGGTCGCTGATCGGCACGTTCACGAAGGTGTCGAGGGTCGCCGCGTTCAGCACACCGCCGTACCAGTTCTGGAAATCCTCCAGGGTGTTGAAGTGCACCTCCTGGTGGTGCCCGCCGGTCAGGAACAGGTGGATGGCGTAGCGGCGGGGGGTGCGGGCCATGGGGCGCGGACGGCGGCGTCGGACTGCCCACAGGATGCCCCATACGGCTGCAACAGGCTTGCGGCCGGCCGGTAGAGGGGATGGAGCGGGGCGCCGGAGGCGGTGCAGCCAAGGCACACCAGCCGGGAACGGTGGGGGGCCAGCAGCTCCAGCACCCGTTCGTCCTGGCCGCAGCGGCGGCCGCCGTTGCCCCAGCCCAGCCAGATCAGCGGCGGCGGCGCGGCGGCAGCGGCAGGCCCACGGGGCCGCTGGGCCGCCCGCACCCGAT
>NZ_JAGQBM010000032.1:0-30967 GCF_024345635.1 Cyanobium sp. Lug-B | reverse complement strand
CGCCCTCCAGCAACGGCTGCGCTTCAGCCGCCCGGCCGGCCCCGGCCTGGCCACCCTGCGGCGCCTGCGCGATCTGGGCGCGGGCAGCAGCCGCCCCGCGCCGCTGAGCCCCGCCCAGCTGCGCCGCCTGCTGCGCCAGTGGCCCTCCGATGCGGCAATCTCGTGGGACGTGCTGCTGCTGGTGGGCCGGAGGATCGCATGAGGCTGGTCGTCTGCGGCACCGACACCGACGTGGGCAAGACGGTGGTGAGCGCGCTGCTGGTGGAGGGGCTGGGGGCGACCTATTGGAAGCCGGTGCAGAGCGGCCTGGAGGGGGGCGGCGACACGGGCCGGGTCCAGCAGCTGCTGGGGCTGCCGCCGGAGCGGGTGTGGCCGGAGGCCTACCGCCTCACGGCCCCCGTCTCCCCCCACTGGGCGGCGGAGCGGGACGGGGTCAGCATCGACCCGGCCCGGCTGGCCCTGCCGGCCGGGGACGGCCCCCTGGTGGTGGAGACGGCGGGGGGGCTGCTGGTGCCCCTGCGGCGCAACTGGCTGCAGATCGAGCAGATCGCCGTCTGGGGCCTGCCGGTGCTGCTGGTGGCCCGCAGCGGCCTGGGCACCCTCAACCACACCCTGCTCTCGCTCGAGGCCCTCTCCCGCCGTTCGATCCCCGTGCTCGGGCTGGTGCTCAACGGCGACCCCCACCCCGACAATCCCCGCACCCTGGAAGCCCTCGGCGGCGTGCCGGTGCTGGCGGAGCTGCCGCCCCTCGATCCCCTCGACCGGGAGGGTCTGGAGCGGCAATGGCAGCGCAGTGGCCTGGCCCGTAGCCTGCAGCCATGAGCCGCAAGCATCTGCTCGTGACAGCTGCCGTGGCCGCGCTCTGTGCGGGCATCCTGGTGCTGTTCACCGACATCGAGACCAGCGTCACCCGCTGGGTCAACTGCGGGCCGATCGCCACCGAGGGCGAACGCCGCTCGGAGGTCTGCCGCTGAGCCCCACCGTGACCGGACCCGGCTGGCATCCCCACCTCTGGCACCCCTTCACCCAGGTGGCCACCGCCGACCCGCCCCTGCGGGTGGTGCGGGGCGAGGGGGCCCTGCTCGAACTCGATGACGGCCGCCGGCTGATCGATGCCATCAGCAGTTGGTGGGTGACCCTGCACGGCCACGCCGAGCCCGCCATCGCCGACGCCGTCGCCCGCCAGGCCCGCAGCCTCGAGCAGGTGGGCTTCTCCGATTTCCGCCACCCGGCCGCCGAGCAGCTGGCCGAGCGCCTGGCCGCCTGCAGCGGGCTGGATCGCCTGTTCTTCTCCGACAACGGCTCCACGGCTGTGGAGGTGGCCCTGAAGATCGCCTGGCAGTGGTGGCGCAACCGGGGCGAACCCCGCCGGCAGCTGATCGCCTTCGATGGGGCCTATCACGGCGACACCTTCGGCGCCATGGCGGTGGGGGAGCGCTCCCTGTTCTCGGAGGCGTTCGAGCCGCTGCTGTTCGCCGTGGCCCGGGCCCCCTGGCCCGCCACCTGGTGGGACGACGAGGGGGTGGAGGCGCGGGAGGCGGCGGCCCTGGAGCGGCTGGAGCAACTCCTGGAGACGCCCACCGCGGCCGTGATCCTCGAACCCTTGCTTCAGGGGGCCGGCGGCATGGCCCTGGTGCGGGAGGAGTTCCTGCGCCAGGTGGAGGCGCTGGTCCGTGCCAGCGGTGCCCTGCTGATCGCCGATGAGGTGATGACGGGCTTCGGCCGCAGCGGCCACCTGTTCGCCTGCCAGCGGGCCGGCATCCACCCCGACCTGATGGCCCTCTCCAAGGGGCTCACGGGCGGCTTCCTGCCCATGGGCGTCACCCTGGCCCGCGAGGCCATCTTTGAGGGCTTCATCGGCACCACCCCCGGCCTGACCCTCTTCCACGGCCACAGCTTCACCGCCAACCCCCTGGGATGCGCCGCCGCCCTGGCCAGCCTGACGCTGCTGCAGGAGCGGCCGGAGCGCCACCAGGGGTTCGAGGCGCGCCACCGTCCCCACCTGGAGGCCCTGGCACGCCACCCCCTGGTGCGGCGGCCGCGGCTGCTGGGCACCGTCGCCGCCTTCGAGGTGGCCACCGACGCCCCCGGCTACCTCAATCCCGTCGGCCAGCGGCTGCAGCGGCTGGCCCTGGCCCGGGGGGTGTTCCTGCGGCCCCTGGGGCAGGTGGTCTACCTGCTGCCGCCGCTGTGCATCGACGACGACCAGCTGGCCCGGTGCTACGCGGTGATTGGGGAAGCCCTCTCGAGCCTCTGAGCGACGGGCGGCGGGCGGCGGAGCGGTCCTCCGCAGGCCAGCCTCAGGGTCCCGCCAGGATCGCCGCCTCCACATCGGCCCGCGACAGTCCGTAGGGGAACTGGCGCGCCGTGGTGCGGCCCTCCTGGTGCCAGCTCACCCGCAGCTCCTCCACCTCCATCTCGATCCGGGCGCTCCACTCGGGGCGGTGCAGGTCCCAGTGGGCCACGTTGCTGCGCGACTGGCTGGCGCCCAGCTGGCGCAGCCAGTCCTCCAGGGCGGGCAGGGGGTGGTTGTAGAGGGGGGTGGGCGCGGGGGGCAGGGTCGCCATCGGATCGGCAGGGGAAGGAAGGGTCAGGCGGCGGGCGGCTGGGGGAGCGGGATGGGCGGCGAGGGGAGCGCCTGGGCCTCGCCGGCAGGGGGCACCAGCTCGGCTGGGGCCACCGGGGCCGGAGCCAGTGGGGCCTGGGGCGCTGGCTCCAGCGGGGCCGCGGGCGCCGACTCCGCCTCCAGCTCCGACCACCAGCTGGGCCAGGCCATCAGTTCGGCGCCCCGCGCCCAGGCCACCCCGAGTCCCAGCACCAGGCTGAGCACCAGGGCCACGGCCAGCAGCAGCAGGGCGAACCACTCGCCGCCGGACAGGGCCCGGCGCACCGGCACAGCCCGGACGACGGGTGCTGGTGCGGGCCGCAGCGGCGCCGGGGGGGCCGGCTGGGCCAGGGCGGCGTCGTAGAGCCGTCGGGCGGCCGGGTCGCTCAGCACGGCATAGGCCTGACGCAGCTGCCGGAAGGCCACTTCGGCCTCGCTCGCCGGCAGGGCGGTGGTGTCCGGGTGGTAGCGCTTGCTGAGGCCCCGGAACGCCTGGCGCAGCTCCTGATCGGTGGCGTTGGGCTGCAGCTGCAGCACCTGGTAGTGGGTGGGGGTGGAGGGCTTGGCTGTGGAGGACATGGTCCCTGCGGCGGCGATGGCAGCCTGCCCGGCGTGAGGGATCCTAGGGAGAAGCACCACTGCCGTAGCGGATGGCCGCCAGCCCCGACCCCAGCGCCCCTGCCGATGCCGGCCTCTGGCAGGCGCTCGGCTGGACCCCTACCGACGACCAGCTGGCGGCGCTGGTGGCCCTGCAGGAGCAGCTGCGGCTGTGGAACGGCCGGGTCAACCTCACCCGGCTGGTGGAGGGCGACGATTTCTGGATCGCCCAGGTGTTCGACAGCCTCTGGCCCTGGGTGCCCCTGCTCACGGCCCCGGGCGGCGTTCCGGACGGCCTGGAGCTCATCGACGTGGGGACCGGCGGCGGTTTCCCCGGGCTGGCCCTGGCGATCGCCCTGCCCACGGCCCGCATCACCCTGGTGGATTCGGTGGGCCGCAAGCTGGAGGCGGTGCGGGCCATGGCCCGCAGCCTGGGGCTGGACGAGGGCAGGCTGCGGCTGCGCTGCGAACGGGTCGAGCGCACCGGCCGCGCCAGGGACTGCCGGGGACGCTTCGATCGCGCCATGGCCCGCGCCGTGGCCAGCGCGCCGGTGGTGGCCGAGTACCTGGTGCCCCTGCTGAAGCCCGACGGCCTGGCCCTCCTCTACCGGGGCCAGTGGGGCGCCGACGACCAGCGGGATCTGGAGGCGGCCGTCGGCGTGCTGCGGGCCAAGGTGGATCCGGTGCAGCGCCGCGACCTGCCGGCGGGCCGGGGTGTGCGCCACGGCCTCTGGCTGCGGCCGGCCGGCCCCTGTCCGGCCGCCTACCCCCGGGCCGTGGGGGTGCCCCAGAAGACGCCGATCGCGCCGAGGGCCCAGGCCAGCGCCCCAGGCGCCTAGGCCACCTGCAGCCGTTTCACGGCCTCGCCCCCCAGCCGCTGCCGCAGACGCCGCAGCAGGTCGGGGATCTCGGCGGCCCAGGGGCTGGCCTGCAGCACCGCCAGCAGCTCGCCCTCGCTGACGCTGCCATCGAGGGCGTCGGCGTTCTCGCCCGGAAACCAGTGGCTGCCCTGGCCCAGCAGGCCGTAGCGGGCGCGGCCGTAGGCCTCCAGATCCCAGGCCTCCAGCAGGTTGTGCAGCCAGAGCAGCACCGGCAGGTTGATCCGGCCGGGGGTGTCCTCCCAGGCCGGCAGACCCCGGTCCCAGCTGGCCAGCCAGTCGTCGCCGAGGGCCCGGCGGCGGGCCTGCTCGAGACGCTCCAGAATCGGCGGCAGCAGCTCCCCGGCCCTGGGCAGCAGCGCCACCGCCTCCAGGTGCAGGTCCAGATCCTGGGGCGAGGCGGCCCCGACGCTGATGGTGTGGATGCCGGGGGCCGACAGGCAGAACAGGTCGTTGAAGACGATCGGATGCAGGGGCGCGCAGAGCTCGCACAGGCGCTGGGAGGGGCTGTGCAGGTGGCCCCCCTTGTCGGTGGGGCTGATCACGAACACCCCCATGTCATGGGCGGTGGCGGCCTCGATCGCCGCCCGGTTGTCCTGGCGGATGAAGTACCAGTGCAGGTTGATGTAGTCGAACTGGTCGCTGGCGATCGCCTCCAGGATCAGGGGCAGCGGCGCATGGGTGGAGAAGCCCACGTGGCCGATCCGGCCCGCCTCCTGCCAGCGGCGGGCCACCGCCAGGCAGCCGCCGGGCCGCAGGGTCTGATCGAGCAGCTCCGGGGTGTTGAGGCCGTGGATGGCCAGCAGGTCGACCCGGCCCCCACCCCCGCCCGGGCCCCCCTCGCCGTCCAGGCCCAGCCGCTCGAAGCTGGTGCGCAGGTCGGCCTCGAAGGCCGCCGGATCTTCGGCCGGGGGCACCTTGGTCTGGAGGATCCGCCGGGGATCCGGCAGCCGGGGCAGCAGCCAGCCCAGCTGCCGTTCCGAGGTGCCGTAGTGGCGGGCGGTCTCGATGTGGTGCAGCCCCGCCGCCCTGGCGGCCCGCAGGGTGGCCTCGAGATTGGCCTGGCTGCCGGCCTCCACCGCCTCGGCGGGCAGGTCGCTCCAGCTCTGCTGGAACCGCATCCCCCCCAGGGAGAGCACCGGCATGGCCAGTCCCGTGCGACCGAAACGCCGGGTGGGGATGGTCACGGCGACGGCGGGACGGCGCGGGGCAGGGTGCGGCGACGGCGCCCGTGGGAGGGGAGCCCCAGGGGCTGGATCTCCTGCTCGTCGAGCTGGGCCCTCAGGGCCGGCAGCTGCTCGTAGGGCACCCAGTGGATGCAGTCCACCGGACAGGTGTCGATCGCCTCCTGGATCCGCTCGGTGCTGTCGCCGTCCTGGCGCAGGGCCCGGGAGCGGCCCCAGTCGGGTTCCACCACGAAGGTATTGCCGGCCACGTGGGCGCAGTAGCGGCAGCCGATGCAGACGGCCTCATCGACCCAGACGGCCTGCTGGCGCAGGGCCCCGCCCAGGACGGGCTCCCGACCCGTCGCCGCCGACTCCGGAGCCACCGCGGTGCGGAAGGCGAGGGCGGGGTCGAGACCGGTGGCGGGACCCGTCACGCTCACGGAATCAGGCGTCCCAGCGGGTCACCACCAGTTCGATGCTGCCGTCCAGGTGGCTGGTCTGCTCGCTCACCTGGAAGCCCTCCTCGGCCGTGCTGGCCAGGATGGAGCGCAGGGCATAGCGCTGGGTGAGCTTGGCCAGGAAGCGCTCCACCGGGATGGGCTGCTTCCAGAGCTCCAGGTCGGTGACGAGCTCGTAGCTGCCGCTGTCGGGGTTGAAGCGGAAGCCGATGTCGACGCCGTCAGCCTGGGGGATGGCGAGATCGGCGGTCACCGTCTGGCCGCGGTAGCCGCGCACCTGGCAGGAGCCCTCGGCCGGGGGGTGGCCCAGGTCGCGGAGGGCGTCCACCAGGGCCTGGCGATCGCGCAGCTCGGTCTTGACGGTGCTGAAGTGCGACATGGGACGGAAGGGGAGGGGGAGCGGGGGCTCAGGGCCCGTGGTGCTGGACGACCACCTGGGGGTCCTGGAGAACGAGGGGGGGCGTCTGGAACGCTTCCGAGGTGCTGCGTCGTTGCTGCACGCTGCCCAGTCGGGCCTCGATCCGCTCCGTGAGCCGGGAGCACCCCTCGCCCTGCACGCCCTCCACGAGCTCCTCCACGCGCCCGTCGGGGCGAATGCGGAAGCGGATGGTGCGTTCGGCCATCCCGGATGGGCTGCACAGGTGAGACCGGGATCTTAACCGCGATTTTCCGAGCTCGCGGCCGCCGGATGGCCCGGGCCCGCCGACCTTCAGCTGATCAGTCCCTCGTCCACCAGGGTCTGCAGCCGTTCCAGCACGTCCGGCTGCTCCAGCTGCTCGAGGGCCATCCGGGCTTCGTCCCGCACGGTGGGATCGCCGTCGTGGAGCATCGTGTGCAGCAGGGCCTCCACCACGTCCCGCTGACGCGGCTCCACCAGGTCGGTGTAGAGGCGCCCCAGGGACCAGGCGCAGTTGCTGCGCACCGCCGGCTCGCTGTCGATGCGGAGGCTCAGCAGCAGCTGGGCGGCGGCGGGGTCGGCCTTGGCCACACCGGTGGCGCCCGCATCGGCCAGGGAACTGGCCGCCCACAGCCGCACCGCGGCGATGTCGAGCTCCAGGGCCCGGATCAGCGGGTTGAGCACCGGGGCCTCGGGATAGTTGCCGAGGCTCCAGGCCACCGCCTTGCGCACATAGCCGTTGTCGTCGGCCGCCAGCAGGCCCAGCAGGGGCTCCACCGCCAGGGGGTGGGGGTTGCGGCCGAGGGCGTAGACGGCGCTCATCCGCACGATCGGGCAGCCGGCCTTCAGCAGCGGCAGCAGCAGGGGGATGGCGCGGGGGTCGCGGTGCTCACAGAAGATGCGCAGGCCCTGCAGGCGCTCCTCCCGTCCCCCCTTGAGCAGCTCGATGCCGAGGTCGCACTCGGCGGCCACGTCGGAGCTGGAGGGGGCGACGCTGTCGATCTCATCAAGGGGATCGCCCAGGAGCTCCTGCGCCAGTTCCCGGGCCAGCACCTCCGGATCGAGGGCCAGCGCGTGGGTGGTTTCGGGAAAGGGCAGGCCGTCGTCCGGCATGGAGCCATCCAGGTGAGGGCATCGTAAAAGCCGGTTGGCCGCCCGATCCGCCCAGCGGCCCCGGATCAGCCCAGCGGCACTGGATCAGCCCAGCGGGGCGGGGGCGGCCATGTCGCCGGGCAGCCAGATCCGGGCACTGACGGCGAACAGGGCCAGGGCGAACAGCAGCACGATGGCCACCGGCAGCAGCGTGGAGCGCAGGAAGGACATGGGGGGAACGGGACGGCGGGGCTGGCTGCATTGTGGTCCGACCAGCCGCCCCTAGGGTTCGGCGATCCGCGAGCGGCCATGGCCAGCCCTGCCTCCAGCAGTGTCCGCCCCTGGCGTCGCCTCCTGGCGGTGGCCGCCGAGGGGGTCGCCAGCGGCACCCCCTACATGGTGGGCACCAAGCTGCTGCAGGGCTGGCTCACCGCCAGCCAGATCCCTCTCGGCCTGATCGGCCTGCTCGGCCTGGCGGAGCTGCCGTACACCCTGAAGATGGTCTGGGCGCCGGCCCTCGACCGCTGGCCCCTGCCCTGGCCGGACCGCCGCCGCGGCTGGCTGCTGGTGCTGCAGCTCACCCTGGTGGCGGTGATCGGGGCCATGGCTCTGCTGCGGCCCTCCACCGATCCGGCCAGCCTCACCGCGATCGGTGTGATGGCGGTGCTGCTGGCGGTGGTCAGCGCCACCCAGGACATCGCCGTGGATGCCTACCGCACCGACCTGCTGCCGGACCTGGAGCGGGGCGCCGGGGCGGCCGCCTCCAACCTGGGCTACCGCACGGCGATGCTGGCCGTGGGGGCCGGCGGATTCATCCTGGCCGGCCGCTTCGACTGGCCCCTGGCCTTCCTGTTCTCGGCCCTGCTGATGCTGGTGGCGGTGCCCTTCACCCTCACGGCGCCGCGGCTGGAGCCCCTGGCGGTGCCGGTGAGCAGCCTGCGCCAGGCGGTGCTGGGGCCGGCGCGGGAGTTCCTGCACCGCAGCGGCGGCCCCCGGGCCGCGGCCCTGCTCACCCTGGTGCTGCTCTACCGCTGGCCCGACGGGCTGCTGGGTCTGATGGCGGTGCCGTTCCTGATCCAGAAGGGCTTCAGCCCGGAGGTGGTGGGGTCGGTGCTGGCGGGCTGGGGCATCGGCGCCACCATCGTCGGCACGGTGCTGGGGGGCGTGCTGTTCGGCCGGCTGGGCATGAACCGCTCCCTGTGGCTGTTCGCCCTGGTGGGGGCCGCGGGCAACCTGGCCTACTGGGGCCTGGCCCGCTTCGACGGCGGCATGCCGGCCCTGCTGACGGCCGTGGCCCTGGAGAACATCGGCGGCGGCATGGTGGGCGCCGCCTTCGTGGCGCTGCTGATGAGCCTCTGCAACCCCCGCTTCTCCGCCACCCAGTACGCCCTGCTCTCGGGCGTCTATGCCCTGAGCCGCTCCCTGCTGGCCGCCCCGGCCGGGCTGGTGGCCGAACGGCTGGGCTGGCCGGGCTTCTTCCTGGCCACCACCGCCGCGGCCCTGCCGGCCTTCCTGCTGATGCTGCGGCTCACCCCCTGGAACGGCCAGGGCGCCCGCGGGGCCTACGAGGCGGGGCGCGACGGCGGCTGAGGGCTTTCCCCCGGGGCTTCCCCGGAGGGATCGGGCCCAAGGAACCCCTGCAGCAGCGGCAGGTAGCGGGGGGAGCCCTCCACCGCGTTGTGCCCCTCCACCGGCAGCACCACCAGGGACGCCACCCCGGGCCGGAAGCTGGCCAGCAGGGCGTCGGTGTTGGCGCGGGGGATCACCTCGTCCCGTTCGGCGGCGATCAGCAGGGTGGGCGCCCCGATCCGGGGAGCCGTCGCGGCGGAGCGGTACTTGTCCTGCAGCAGCAGCCCCACCGGCACCAGGGGATAGTGGCGGGCCGCCACCGCCTCGATGCTGTCGAACGGCGTCACCAGCACCAGGCGGTCGACGGGCCGATGGGCCGCCAGGTGCACCGCCACGGCGCTGCCCAGGCTGCGGCCGACCACGGCGATCTGCCCGTGGTCGGCCCGCACCCGGTCGAAGAGGGCGAGGGCATCGGCGAACAGGGCCCGCTCCGAGGGCTGGCCGCTGCTGCCGCCGTAGCCCCGGTAGTGCAGCAGATACAGGGCGTGGTCCGGGAACGCCCCCTCCAGCCGGGGCAGCTGCCACGCCACGTCCTCGGCATTGCCGCCGAAGTACAGCAGCGCCTTCGGGCCGGGGCGTTGGCGGATCGTCACCAGCACCCGGCCCCCCGGCGGGCCGCCTGTGATCGGCAGGGTCAGCAGCTCGCCGGGCGCATCGGCGGAGCGGGGCTGGGGGACATAGAGCAGGGAGCGCTGGCGCAGGAACAGCAGGCCGCACAGGGCTCCGTAGGCCAGGGCGCCGGCCAGGACGAACGTCAGGGCCGGGACAGCACGCGGCGGGATCGACATGGCGATCACCCCGCCGGGGCGTCCATCAGCCGGCGGCGCAGCTGGCCGCAGGCGGCGTCCTGGTCGAGGCCGCGGCTGGCCCGCACGCTCACGGCGATGTGGCGCCGCTGCAGCTGGCTGCGGAAGGCCTCCACCGCCTCCGGGGCGGGGCGCCGGAAGTCCTCCTCGGCGATCGGGTTGTAGGCGATCAGGTTGACGTGGCTCTGGAAGCCCCGCAGCAGGCGGGCCAGGGCATCGGCCTGGCGGGGGTGGTCGTTGACGCCCCCCAGCAGGATGTATTCGAAGCTCACCCGCCGGCCGGTGATCGCCACGTAGTGGCGGCAGTCGTCCAGCAGGGCCTCCAGGGGGTAGGCGTGGGCGGTGGGGATCAGCTCCTCCCGCAGGCGCTGGTCGGGGGCATGGAGGCTCACGGCCAGGGTGAACTGGGCCCGGCCGAGCCGCTCGAGGGCCCGTTCGGCCAGGGTGGGCAGGGTGCGGGGCACCCCCACCGTGCTGACGGTGATCTGGCGCTGGGCCATGCCCAGGTCGGTGCAGAGGCAGGCGATGGCCTCCAGCACCGCGTCGGTGTTCAGCAGGGGTTCGCCCATGCCCATGAACACCACGTGGGAAGGGCGCCGGTCCATGGCCTCCCGGATGCTGAGCACCTGGTCGACGATCTCGTGAACCGCCAGGGAACGCTGCAGGCCCCCCTTGCCGGTGGCGCAGAAGCGGCAGCCCATGGGGCAGCCCACCTGGCTGCTGACACAGACGGTGAGCCGGTCGCCGCTGGGGATGCCGACGGTCTCGAGGCTGAGGCCATCGGCGGTGGCCAGCAGCAGCTTGGTGGTGCCGTCGCTGGCGTCGCTGCGGTGCAGCAGGGCCGAGCGGCCGATGCCGGTGCCGGCCGCCGCCAGCCCCTCGCGCCAGGCCTTGGGCAGCACCGTGATCGCGTCGAGGCTGCGGGCCCCCCTGGCGTAGATCCAGTCGTGCAGCTGCCGGCCCCGGAAGGCCGGCTGGCCCTGGTCACCGGCCCAGGCCTCCAGGGCCGCCTGGCCCATCCCCAGCAGGGGGGCAGGCCCGGCCATCAGGGCCAGATGAGCAGGCCGTGGCCCAGCTTCCACTCCACCGCCAGCAGGGCGATGAAGCCCAACATGGCGAAGCGGCCATTGAGGCGCTCGGTGTGGGTGTGGAAGCCGAAGCGCGGCAGCCGTCTCACCGGCACGGGGGTGGGCCGGGAGGGGGCGGCAGGGGTGGCGACGGCGGGATCAGTCATCGCTGAGCAGACCCTCCTCCTGCAGACCCTCGAGGGCCGCCGGATCGGCGATCAGCTCCTCCTCCAGTCCCTCCTCGGCGGTGGGACGGGCGAACGCGGCGAAGCCGCTGGCGGCCGCTTCGATGCCGTGGCGGCTGCGGGTGGCCTCCAGATCCTCCTCGGAGGGGTCATCCAGCACGGCGGCGGTGGCCGCCGGGGCCGGCATCTCGACGGTGTAGTCGGGACGCAGGTTCTGGTTGCGGCGGTAGCCGGCGGCCTCCTCCTCGAGGATGTCGGGGTGGGGTCCGGCCTCGGCGCGCAGCTCCTCCTCAAAGCCCCCGAAACCGGTGCCGGCGGGGATCAGGCGGCCGATGATCACGTTCTCCTTGAGGCCCCGCAGCCAGTCGCTCTTGCCCTCGATGGCCGCTTCGGTCAGCACCCGGGTGGTCTCCTGGAAGGAGGCCGCCGAGATGAACGAGTCGGTGTTCAGCGAGGCCTTGGTGATGCCCAGCAGCACGGGGGTGAACTCGGCGGGAGCGCCTCCGGTGACGCCCATGGCGGAGTTCACCTGCTCCACCTGACGCAGCTCGATCAGCTCACCGGGCAGCAGCGTGGTGTCGCCGGCATCCTCGATGCGGACCTTGCTGGTCATCTGGCGCACGATCACCTCGATGTGCTTGTCGCTGATCGAGACCCCCTGCGATTTGTAGACGTTCTGCACCTCCGTCACCATGCGGAACTGCAGCTTGGAGATCGCCTCCTGGGCCGCCTCCATGGTGGGCTTGCGGCTGCGCAGGTCCTCGAAGAAGCAGTCGAGCAGCTCGTGGGGGTTGATGGGCCCGTCGGTGAGCATCTCGCCGGCGCTCACCTGCTGGCCATCGGAAACCATCACGTTGCGGCCCAGCAAGATCGGGTACTCGGTGATGACGTCGTCGGTCTCGATCACCGACACGGTGATCGAATCGTCGTCCTCGCCCTGCTTGATCTGCACGGTGCCGCTCTTGCGGCAGAGCACCGCCGATTCCCGCGGGCGGCGGGCCTCCAGCAGTTCCTCGATCCGGGGCAGACCCTGGACGATGTCGCCGGTCTTCTGGCGCTCGAACACCAGCAGGGCCAGGCCGTCACCGCGCTGGACCAGTTCCCCGTCACGGACGTGGAGCACCGAATCGGGCGACACCATGTAGGGACGGCCGAGGCGGATGGTGAGGGTCTTGCCGTCGATGGCCTCCACCTGGCCGCAGCAGGGGGAGATCACCCCGTCGGCGAGCACATCGCCATCGACGATGCGATCGCCCACCGACACCGTCGGGACGGCCGCACCGAGATCCAGGCTGCGGGTGTCGTCGGCCCGCTCGACGATCAGGCGGCGGATCGGTTCGCCGGGAACGGGATCGGGCAGCTGGACCACCCCATCCTCCTTGCAGAGGATCTGGGTGGTGGCGACAACGTCGCCCCGCTTGACGGTCATGCCGTCCTCCACCTGCAGCTCGGTGTGGGTGGAGCCGTGGCTGGCGTCGGAGAGGGTGTCGCGGCGGACCAGCAGGGTTTCCAGGATCACCAGCTGCAGGCGCTCGATGGTCTTGGCCCGCTTGTCGGCGACCGCCTCCACATCCACCGTCATCTGGGGGGTGGTGTCGAAGGTTTCCAGGATCAGCTGGGTGCGCAGCAGTTCCACGCCTTCCACCGACTTGATCAGCTCGCCGTCCTTGAAGGTGAGGCGCTGGGTGGCCTTCAGGCCGAGGGACGGACCGCCGGTCTGCTTGACCGTGGACAGCTCGGGCAGGTGGGCGGCATCGGGGATGGCGTACTCCTCGACCGGCCGCAGCAGCAGGGCGCCGCCCTCGGGGGTGTCGACCTTCTCGACGAACTTCATCGCCTCGGCCTTGAGGCCGGGGGCGATCTCTTCGCCGGGGTTGACCATCTTGCCGTCCTCGCCGTAGCGGGCCAGCACCTTGGCGTCGGAGACCAGGTGCAGCTCACCGGAGCGCACGATGATCTCCCGCAGGATGTCGTTCTTCTGGGTGACGGTGACGATGCCCGCGGTCTGGCTGAAGATGTCCTTCACCACCTCGGTGCCGGCCTCGATCCACTGGCCGTCCTCGATCATCAGCAGGGAGATGTCCTTGTTGATCTCGTGGGTTTCCTGGGGGATCCACAGCAGGGTGCCGCCCTTGCTCACCTCGAAGCCGTGCTTGGCGGAGCGGGCCTTCTTGATCGAAAGGCCGGGGGCGAACTTCACCATGCCGCCGGTCTGGGTGCGGAAGCGGTCGTCGGTGAGTTCGGCGATCACCTCTCCGGCGCCGATCTTGGTGCCGGGCTGGGTCTTGACCAGATAGCGGGTGTTGTCCTTGCCCTCCAGGTGCCAGCTCTCGCCGGTGTGGCTGGATTCACCCACCAGCTTGCAGTCCTTGAGGGTGAGGCTGGCGGTGACGATCTGCACCTCGCGGGAATCGCCGGTGGACTCCCGCAGCCGCACGGCGCCGCCGTACTCGCTCTGCAGGCGGCTCTCGGCCAGCACATCGCCGGTGGTCACCGGCTTGTCGGTCTCGACGACGGGCAGGGCGTTGGGCGGCAGGTTGTAGACGTCGCCGCTGAACACCCAGAGGCGGCCGAGACGCTGGGCCTTGTGGGTGATGTTGCCCTGGCGGTCGGTGACCTCCCGGGGCTGGATCACGTCCTCGAAGCGCACCTGGCCGGCCAGATCGCAGATGACATCCTTGGTGGCCTTCTCGACGCTCTTCTTCACCGCCGAGCCCGAGGAGATCTGGGCCAGGATGATGTCGTGGGCGACGGGATCGCCATCGGCGACGAACAGGATCGAGCCGTTGGTGATGTCGATCTTCTGCACCTTGCCCTTGCCCGAGGGCTTGAGGGTGAGGGTGAAATCGGTTTCGGCCAGCTTGGCCTCGACGCCATGGGGGGTGCGGTGGTCGCGCACCCGGGCCTTGGGCCCGAATTCCACCACGCCGTCCACCAGGGAGCGCACCACGCCGGTCTCGGCCGTGGACACACCACCGGTGTGGAAGGTGCGCATGGTGAGCTGGGTGCCCGGTTCACCGATCGACTGGGCGGCGATGATGCCCACCGCCTCACCCAGGTCGACCAGTTCGTTGTGGGCCAGGGCCCAGCCGTAGCACTTGCGGCACACCGAACGGGAGGCCTCGCAGGTGAGGGGCGAGCGCACCATCACGGTGGCGATCGCCGCCTTCTCGATGGCGGCCGAGATCGCCAGGTCGATCTCACCGTTGCGGTCGACGATGACGACGCCGTCGCTGTCGACGACGGGCTGGGCGGCCAGACGGCCCACCAGCTTGGTGCCGAAGCGGCCCCGCTCATCGGCGTTGATGGGGATGAAGCGGTGGGTGCCGCAGTCCTCCTCCCGCACGATCACGTCCTGGGCCACGTCCACCAGACGGCGGGTGAGGTAGCCGGAGTCGGCGGTCCGCAGGGCGGTGTCCACCAGGCCCTTGCGGGCGCCGTAGGAGGAGATCACGTACTCGGTGACCGTGAGGCCCTCACGGAAGTTGGTGCGGATCGGCAGGTCGATGATCTCCCCCTGGGGGTTGGCCATCAGGCCGCGCATGCCCACCAGCTGACGCACCTGGGACATGTTCCCCCGGGCGCCGGAGTTGGCCATCATCCACACCGAGTTGAGTGGATCGTTGTCGTTGAAATTGCGGCGCACGGCCGCCACCAGCCGCTCGTTGGTCTCGGTCCAGGTGTCGATCACCTTGGTGTGGCGCTCCACCTCGGTGATCTCACCGAGCCGGTAGCGCTCCTCGGTGGCCGTGATCTGCTCCTCGGCCTCCTCCAGCAGCACGGCCTTGTCGCCGGGGATGCGCAGGTCGTCGACCGAGATCGACACCGCCGCCTGGGTGGCGTAGTGGAAGCCCAGGTCCTTCAGCTCGTCGGCCATCGCCGCGGTGGCGGCGGTGCCGTGGTGCTTGTAGGCCCAGGACACCAGATTCCGCAGCGCCTTCTTGTCGATGATCCGGTTGCGGAACGGCGGCGCCTGCTTGCTCAGGGCGGAGGCCGCAGCTGCCGCGGCGGCGGTGGCGGCCGCCAGCTCGGCGGCGGCCTTGGCGCTCTTCTTGCTGATCTTCTTGGCGGGGGTGGCGGTCATGGCGGCGCGCGATGGAGAAGGCTGGAGGGAATCGGAAGACACGGGGCGCGGGGCTCGGCCCGGCCAGTGGAACTCAGGACGCGGCCACGGCGTCGATGATCGTGTGGTTGATGACGACCCGACCCACGGTGGTCAGCAGGTAGCGGCTGATCAGGGCGCCGTCCTCATCGAAGCGGTCGCGGCGGAACTTCCACTGCTCGACGCGGGTGCCATCGGTGAGGGTGTCGGTGGCGACGGGCTCGCTGTCCTCGTCGTCACTTTCCACCTCGCCGTTGAAGCGCACCCAGACCCAGTCGTGCAGGCTGAGGTGCTTCTCCTCGAAGGCGGCGATCACGTCCTCGAGGTCGGCGAAGGTGCGGGAACGGTCGCCGAAGGCGGGCTGCGCCTTGTCCCGGTCGACGGCGGTGAGGTAGTAGGCGCCAAGCACCATGTCCTGGGACGGGGTGATGATCGGCTCGCCGGTGGCGGGGGAGAGCACGTTGTTGCTCGCCAGCATCAGCATCCGGGCCTCCGTCTGGGCCTCGATCGCCAGGGGCACGTGCACGGCCATCTGGTCACCGTCGAAGTCGGCGTTGAAGGCCGGGCAGACCAGGGGATGGAGCTGGATGGCGCGGCCATCCACCAGCTTGGGTTCGAAGGCCTGGATGCCGAGGCGGTGCAGGGTCGGGGCCCGGTTGAGCAGGATCGGGTGCCCTTCGATCACCTCCTGCAGCACCTGCATCACCTCGTCGTCGGCGCGCTGGATCAGCTTCTTGGCCGCCTTGATGTTGTTGACGATGTTCTGGCGGATCAGGCGATGGATCACGAACGGCTGGAACAGCTCGATCGCCATCTCCTTGGGCAGGCCGCACTGGTGCATCTTCAGCTTGGGGCCCACCACGATCACGGACCGGCCGGAGTAGTCGACCCGTTTGCCGAGCAGGTTCTGGCGGAAGCGGCCCTGCTTGCCCTCGATGATGTCGCTGAGCGACTTGAGGGCCCGGTTGTTGGCCCCCACCACGGTGCGGCCGCGGCGGCCGTTGTCGATCAGGGCATCGACGGCCTCCTGCAGCATCCGCTTCTCGTTGCGGACGATGATCTCGGGGGCGAGGATCTCCTGGAGGCGCGCCAGGCGGTTGTTGCGGTTGATCACCCGCCGGTAGAGGTCGTTGAGATCGCTGGTGGCGAAACGGCCGCCGTCCAGCTGCACCATGGGGCGCAGATCGGGGGGGATCACCGGGATCACATCCAGCACCATCCACTCGGGGCGGGCGTTGGTGGCGATGAAGTTGTCAATCACCCGCAGGCGCTTGATCAGCTTGGCCCGCTTCTGGCCCTTGGAGTTGTTGATGTCCTCGCGGAGCTGCTCGGCCTCCTTCTCGAGGTCGAGGTCCTCCAGCAGTTGCTTGAGGGCCTCGGCGCCGATGCCCACCATGGGCTCGTTCTCGATCTCGGAATCCTCGGCGAAGATCTGGTCCTCGATCTCCAGCCACTCGTCTTCGGTGAGCAGCTGCTTGTAGGTGAGGTCCTTGTGGTCACCCTTGTCGAGCACCACGTAGCAGTTGAAGTAGACGATCTGCTCCACGTCCCGCAGGGGCATGTCGAGCAGGATCGCCACATAGCTGGGGATGCCCTTGAGGTACCAGACGTGGCTCACCGGCGCCGCCAGCTTGATGAAGCCCATGCGGTGACGCCGCACCCGGCTCTCGGTGACTTCCACACCGCAGCGTTCACAGACGATGCCGCGGTGCCGCACCCGCTTGTACTTGCCACAGTGGCATTCCCAGTCCTTGGAGGGGCCGAAGATCTTCTCGCAGAAGAGCCCGTCCATCTCGGGCTTGAGGGTGCGGTAGTTGATCGTTTCCGGCTTGGTGACCTCACCCACCACCTGTCCGTTGGGCAGCGTCCGCTGCCCCCACTGCATGATCCGCTCGGGGGAAGCGAGCGTGATCTTCACGTAGTCGAAGTGGTTTTCGGTGCGGAGGTTGCTGTTGGACATGGCGGAGACGCAGGGTGATCGAGAGAGACGGAGAAATCAGAGCCGGTGAATCAAGCGATCAGTCATCGTCGTAATCCGCGACACCGAGGGATTCGTAGGTGGGACGGCTGGGGGTGCTGCGGCGCGGGTTGACGTCCTGCATCAGGTCGACCTCCTCGCCGGCGTCGGTGTAGACGGCGATGTCGAGGCCGAGGGACTGCAGCTCCCGCATCAGCACCTTGAACGACTCCGGCGTGCCCGGCCGGGGGATGGGCTTGCCCTTGACGATGGCGTTGAGGGCCTCGTTGCGGCCCTGCATGTCGTCGGACTTGACGGTGAGCAGCTCCTGCAGGGTGTAGGCGGCGCCGTAGGCCTCCAGGGCCCACACCTCCATCTCCCCGAGCCGCTGGCCGCCCTGCTGCGCCTTGCCGCCCAGGGGCTGCTGGGTGACGAGGGAGTAGGGGCCGGTGGAGCGGGCGTGGATCTTGTCGTCCACCAGGTGCACCAGCTTGAGGATGTGGGCGTAGCCCACGGTCACCGGCTGGTCGAAGGGTTCGCCGCTGCGGCCGTCGATCAGCTGGATCTTGCCGGGGTTGGCGGGGTTGTAGACCCAGTCCTTGCCGGGCAGCTTGGCGGCTTCCTCGAGGTAGGCCTGCACCGTCTGCTTCGACTTCTCGGGGCCGTACATCTCATCGAACGGCACCACCTTGACGCGGCAGTCGAGGTGGGAGGAGGCCCAGCCCATCAGGCACTCGAACACCTGGCCCACGTTCATGCGGCTCGGCACCCCCAGGGGGTTGAGCACGATGTCGATGGGGGTGCCATCGGGCAGGTAGGGCATGTCCTCGCGGGGAAGGATGCGGCTGATGATGCCCTTGTTGCCGTGGCGGCCGGCCATCTTGTCGCCCACCTGGATCTTGCGGCGCTGGGCCACGTAGACCCGCACCACCATGTTCGCGCCCGGCGGCAGTTCGTCGCCCTGCTCGCGGGTGTAGATGCGCACATCCACCACCCGGCCCCGTTCGGTGCTGGGCACCCGCAGGGAGTTGTCGCGCACGTCGCGGGCCTTCTCACCGAAGATGGCGCGCAGCAGCTTCTCCTCGGGCGGCTGATCCGACTCACCCTTGGGGGTCACCTTGCCCACCAGGATGTCGCCGGATTCGACATAGGCGCCGATGCGGATGATGCCCATCTCATCGAGGTGGCCCAGGCTCTCCTCGGCCACGTTCGGGATTTCCCGGGTGATCTCCTCGGGTCCGAGCTTGGTCTGGCGGGCTTCGATCTCGTACTTCTCGATGTGCACCGAGGTGTAGAGGTCGTCCTGAACGAGCCGGTCGCTCACGAGGATCGCGTCCTCGTAGTTGTAGCCCTCCCAGGGCATGTAGGCGATCAGCACGTTCTGGCCGAGGGCGATCTCACCGCCTTCGCAGGCGGAGCCGTTGGCCAGCACCTGGCCGGCGATCACCGGATCGCCCTGGCGGACGATCGGCCGCTGGTTGAGGCAGGTGTCCTGGTTGGAGCGCTGGTACTTCTGCAGGAAGTGGGTGTGGTCCCGGCCCTGTTCGTCACGGATGACGATGGCGGTGGCATCGACGAAGGAGACGGTGCCGTTCACCTTGGTGATGGGCACCATGCCGGAGTCGCGCGCCACCTGGGTTTCCAGGCCCGTGCCCACCAGGGGCCGCTCGGGGCGCAGCAGCGGCACCGCCTGGCGCTGCATGTTGGAGCCCATCAGGGCCCGGTTGGCGTCGTCGTGCTCGAGGAAGGGGATCAGGGAGGTGGCCACCGAGATCACCTGCACCGGCGACAGCTGGACGTAGTCCACCTGCTCGGGGGGCACCTTCTCGAAGTCCTGGCGGTAGCGCACCGGCACCAGATCGACGGTGATGCGGCCGTCGGCGTCGGTGGGCACGTCACCGGGAGCCACCCGGCACTCGTCTTCGAGGTCGGCGGAGAGGTAGAGGGGATCGCCCTGCTTGAGGACGATGCCGTTCTCGACGCGCCAGAAGGGGGTTTCGATGAAGCCGTATTCGTTCACCCGGGCGTGGGTGGCGAGGGAACCGATCAGGCCGGCGTTGGGGCCTTCCGGGGTCTCGATCGGGCAGATGCGGCCGTAGTGGGAGGGGTGGATGTCGCGCACGGCGAAGCCGGCCCGCTCCCGGGTGAGACCGCCGGGGCCGAGGGCGCTGATGCGGCGCTTGTGGGTCAGCTCGGCCAGGGGATTGGTCTGGTCCATGAACTGGCTCAGCTGGCTGGAGCCGAAGAACTCCTTGACCGCCGCCACCAGGGGCTTGGGGTTCACCAGCTGGGCGGGGGTGAGCGATTCGGTTTCGCCGACGGTCATCCGTTCCTTGATGATCCGCTCCAGGCGGTTGAGGCCCACCCGCACCTGGTTCTGCAGCAGCTCACCCACCGAACGCACCCGGCGGTTGCCCAGGTGGTCGATGTCGTCGAGGCAGGCGCCACCCACATCGAGCTCCAGGTTGATCAGGTAGTCGATCGTGGAGAGCACGTCCTCGGCGGTGAGGGTGCGCACCGCATCGGGGATGGTGAGACGCAGCTTCTTGTTGATCTTGTAGCGGCCCACCCGGCCCAGGTCGTAGCGCTTGGGATCGAAGAAGCGGCTGTGCAGCAGCTGCTGGCCGCCGCTCACCGAGGGGGGCTCACCGGGGCGCAGCTTCTTGTAGAGCTCCAGCAGGGCTTGGTCTTCCGAGGAGATGCCCTCCTCGTTGGAGGCCTCGATCGACTTCTGGTAATACTCCGGGTGCCGCAGCTTGTCGAGCACGTCGTTGTCGGAGAGGCCGATGGCCCGCATCAGCACGTGGGCGTTGATCTTGCGGGTCTTGTCGACGCGAACGTGGAGCAGGTCGTTCTTGTCGGTCTCGAACTTGAGCCAAGCGCCGCGGTTGGGGATCAGGCTGGCGTTGAAGGTCTTGCGGCCGTTCTTGTCCTGCTCGTCCTTGAAGTAGACGCCGGGGCTGCGGACGATCTGGTTGACGATCACCCGCTCAGCGCCGTTGATGATGAAGGTGCCGCGCTCGGTCATCAGGGGAAGTTCCCCGATGAAGACCTCCTGCTCCTTGATCTCGCCGGTCTCCTTGTTGACCAGGCGGCAGGTGACGTACATCTGGGAGGCGAAGGTCGCATCGCGACGCTTGGCCTCTTCGACGTCATGGCGGGGGCGTTTCAGGCGATACTGGTCGCCGATGAAGTGCAGCTCCAGCTTGCCGGTGTAGTCGGTGATCGGGGAGAAGCTGTCCAGCTCCTCGATCAGGCCCTTCTCCAGGAACCATTTGAAGCTCGCCCGCTGTACCTCCACGAGATCGGGAAGGTAAGTGACGGTCTTGGCGACCTGGATCGCGCTGCTCATGCGGTGAACCTGCAGGAACGAGGGGGTGGGGCGGACCTGGACGGGGTAAGGAAGGGGATCGCGGCGTGACCTGCCTGGGCTGCCCGGGGGGACGGGCCATGCCAACAGGCGCTCAGCCGAACCGACCGCCCCTGAAGCAGGGACGAACGATCCGGCGGGGGCGCTTACAGGGCTCGCTGCGGGTTTGCCGACTCAATTGATGCCGTCGTAGACAAAAGGAGCGCTTCCGCTTCCAGGCCAATAAGACATCATACAACCTGGAGGGGCAGCCTGAAAAGACGCGCCGCGTTGGCGGTGGTCGTCGCCGCCACCTCTGCGAGCGTCTCGCCACGGAGTTCGGCCACCCGGGCCGCCACCGAAGCCACGTAGGCCGGCTCGTTGCGCTTGCCGCGGCGGGGCACCGGCGCCAGGAAGGGGCAGTCGGTCTCGACGAGGTAGCGGTCGGCCGGCACCAGCCGGGCGCAGGCGTGGATGGGCTCGGCCCTGGGGAAGGTGACCGTGCCGCTGAAGCTGATGAACAGGCCGAGCTCAAGGAAGCCGGCCATCTCCTCGGGGGTGCCCCCCCAGCAGTGCATGACGCCACGGGGGCAGCGGCCCTCACGCTCGCGCCGGCGCAGCTCGGCGAGCATCGGTTCGGCCGCGTCCCGGCAGTGGATGATCACCGGCAGATCCAGGGTCACCGCCAGATCCAGCTGGGGCCCCAGGGCCGCCAGCTGCTCGTCGAGGTTGGTCGCCTTGAACAGGTCGAGGCCCAGCTCGCCGATCGCCACCACCCGGTCGTCGGCGCGGGCCGCCGTCTCGAGCGTGGCGGCGGTGTCGCCGTGCCAGTGCTGGGTGTCGAGGGGATGGACCCCGACGGCATAGCGCAGTTCGGGGAAGCGATCAGCCAGGGCCCGGATCGCCGGAATCTCCGCCGGCTCCACGCAGGCATGGACCAGGGCCTTCACCCCGGCCTCACGCCAGCGGTCGGCCACGGCATCGAGATCCGCCTCGAAATTGCGGAACACGATGTGGCAGTGGCTGTCGACCAGGGGTGGGGCGGCCTCGGGGCTCACGGCCATGGGGGGCGTCAGGCGCCGGTGCTGCCGGCAGCGGTGGGCTCGAGCACCTGCTTCACCGCCACGCTGAGGCGGGACTTCTGGTTGGCGCCGGTGTTGCGGTGCACCACGCCCACCTTCACGGCCTTGTCGATCTTGCTGAAGGCGGCGTTCATGCTGGACTGGACGGCAGCCCTGGCCTCCTCGCCCGGCTGCTGGCCGTAGGCGCTGCAGGCGGTGAGGCAGCGCTTCATCAGGGTGCGCAGGGCGGACTTGTAGGTGCGGTTGCGCAGGCGATTGCGTTCGGCAATCTCGATGCGCTTCTTCGAAGACTTGTTATTGGCCACAGGCGTAGGGGCGCTGACTCGGCAAACGCGGATCCTACCCCGTGGGCCCTGGCCGGTTCCAGGCCCTAGCGTCGACGCAGCCCATCGCCTCCGGCACCGTCCCGTGGTCGCTTCCACCCCAACCGGCAGCAGCCCTGCCGGCAGCACCCCCGTCCCTGCCGCCGCCCCTGCCGCCAGCCTTGATGCCGGCGGGGAACGGCCGGCGCTGCGGATCACCTGCCTGCGGGACGGCGAGCGGGCCGGCGAACGGCTCGAAGCGATCGCCGCCCGCACCGAGGGCGGCCGCATGCGCGAGGAGGAGGCGCGGGTCGCGGCGATCCTGGCCGAGGTGCGCCAGCGCGGCGACGCGGCCCTGCTCGACTTCAGCGAACGCTTCGACGGCCTGCGGCCCGATCCCCTGCGGGTGCCCCCCGAGCGGCTGGCCCAGGCCTGGCACGACTGCCCCGAACCCCTGCGCCGGGCCCTGGACCTCGCCCACGACCGAATCCTGGCGTTCCACCGCCGCCAGATGCCGGAGGATCTGGCCGTGACCGGCCCCCATGGCGAGCGGCTGGGGCGCCGCTGGCGCCCGGTGCAGCGGGCGGGGATCTACGTCCCCGGTGGCCGGGCCTCCTACCCGAGCACGGTGCTGATGAATGCGATTCCCGCCCGGGTGGCGGGCGTGGAGCGGCTGGTGATGGTCACCCCGCCCGGCCCCGGCGGCGAGCCCAATGCCACTGTGCTGGCCGCCGCCCACCGGGCCGGGGTGGAGGAGGTGTTCCGGGTGGGGGGCGCCCAGGCGATCGCGGCCCTGGCCTACGGCACCGAAACGGTCCCGGCCGTCGATGTGATCAGCGGCCCCGGCAACCTCTACGTGACCCTGGCCAAGAAGGCGGTCTACGGAACGGTGGGCATCGACTCCCTGGCCGGCCCCAGCGAGGTGCTGGTGATCGCCGACCACACCGCCCGGCCCGCCCAGGTGGCCGCCGACCTGATGGCCCAGGCGGAGCACGATCCCCTCGCCGCGGCGATCCTGATCACCACCAGCGAGGCGCTGGCCGCCGCCGTGCCGGCCGCCATCGAAGCCCAGCTGAAGCGGCACCCGCGGGCCGCCATCACCCTGCAGGCCCTCAACGACTGGGGGCTGATCGTGGTCTGCAACGACCTGGCCGAAGCGGCGGCCCTCAGCGACCGGTTCGCGCCGGAGCACCTCGAGCTGCTGGTGGCCGATCCCGAATCCCTGGCGGACCGGATCACCCATGCCGGCGCCATCTTCCTCGGCCCCTGGTCGCCCGAGGCGGTGGGTGACTACCTGGCCGGCCCCAACCACACCCTGCCCACCTCCGGCACCGCCCGCTTCGCCGGCGCCCTCAGCGTCGAGACCTTCCTGCGCCACACCAGCCTGATCCACTTCAACCGGGCGGCCCTGGAGGCCACCGGGCCGGCCGTGGTCACCCTGGCCGAGAGCGAGGGACTGCACAGCCACGCGGAATCGGTGCGCCAGCGGCTCGGGACCCCCGACAGCTGAGCGCAGCGGCCCTCATCCGCCTGCGGCGGACGGGAGAGACCAGCCGGGCAGGTCCTCCGCCGGCATCGGCCGGGCGATGGCGAATCCCTGGGCCAGTTCACAGCCCATCGCCCGCAGCACCTGCAGGTGCTCCGCCGTCTCCACGCCTTCGGCCACGCAGGTGCGGCCGAAGGCGTGGGCCAGATCCACCACGGCCTTGACGATGGCCCGATCGGCCGGATCCACCAGCATCCTGGCCACGAACGAGCGGTCGATCTTGATCGTGGCGATCGGCAGCCTCCGCAGGTAGGTGAGCGAGGAGTAGCCGGTGCCGAAGTCGTCGAGGGCAAAGCTCACACCCAGATCGCGGCAGCGGGCGATGTTCTGGGCCACCAGCTCCAGATCCTCCAGGGCGGCGGTTTCCAGCACCTCCAGCCTCAGGGCCGAGCCGGGCAGTTCGGGATGGAGGGCCAGGGCCGCGCGGATCCGCTCCGCGAAGCCTGGATCACGCAGCTCCCGGGCCGACATGTTGACGCTCACGGCCACACAGGGCCCGGCCCGCATCCAGGCCGAGCAGTGGCGCAGCGCCTGCTCCAGCACCCAGTCACCGAGGCGGGTGATCTCCGGTTGATCCTCGATCCAGCCCAGCCAGGCCTCCGGCGCCAGCAAGCCCTGCTGGGGGTGCTGCCAACGCACCAGGGCTTCGGCGAAGCGCAGCTGCCCGGTGGCCAGGTCGATCACCGGCTGCACGAACAGGCGCAGCTGCTGCGCCTCGATGGCCTGGCGCACCCTCTCCAGC
The DNA here is from genome assembly GCF_024345635.1 of Cyanobium sp. Lug-B. Classification (NCBI taxonomy): domain Bacteria; kingdom Bacillati; phylum Cyanobacteriota; class Cyanophyceae; order Synechococcales; family Prochlorococcaceae; genus Cyanobium; species Cyanobium sp. Lug-B. The sequence continues at coordinate 7,007 of NZ_JAGQBM010000032.1, read as the reverse complement.
CGGGAGCGCTGCAGCGACTGGCGCCGTTCCAGCTCCACGTCGAAGTGGTGCATCCGCCCCGGGCCAGCCCGTTTGGCGGCGTACATGGCCTGGTCGGCCTGGCGCAGCAGGGTATCCGGATCGGCATCGTCGGGGGGCACCAGCCGGAAGCCGATGCTGGTGCTCAAGGCCACGCAGAGCGTCTCGCCAAGGTGGGTGGGCTGGGCCACGGCGCTGAGCAGCCGTTCACCCAGCGATTCCAGCTCGGCCAGGCTGCTGAGGCCGGGCAGGATCACCACGAATTCGTCCCCGCCCAGCCGGCCCACCGTGTCGCCCGGTCGCAGGCAACGGCAGAGGCGCTCGGCCACGGCCACCAGCAGCTCGTCGCCCACGGCATGGCCGTGGCTGTCGTTGACGGGCTTGAAGTTGTCGAGGTCGAGGTAGCCCACCGCCAGGTGGGTGCCGTTGCGCCTGGCCCGCTCCAGCTCCTCGCCCAGACGCTGACTCAGCAGGGAGCGATTGGGCAGGCGGGTGAGCGGATCCTCGTAGGCCAATTGACGCAGTTGCTCGTCAATCAGCCGCCGTTCGAATCCCTGGGCGAAGCCGCTCACCACGATGGAGAGCACCGCCACCTCCTGGTCGCTCCAGCGGCGGCAGCCGCGGATGTGGTCGAAGCCCGCGAACCCCTCCAGCTGGCCCCGCCGCACCAGGGGGAGGACCAGCAGGGACTGGATGCCCTGGGCGCTGAGATGGGCCCGCTCGGCATCGGCCCCGGCGGGGAGATCGAGCAGCGACTCGAGATTGACCGCCCGCCCGGACCGCATTTCCCCCATCAACCAGCCGATGGACACCTCCGACACGTGCTGGAGCTGGTGCATCTGCGGTTCCACCCCCGGCGCGCACCACTCATGGGTGTTGCTGGCGAATCCCGGATAGCGCGTCAGGGAGAACACATAGGCCCGATCCACGTCGAACAGGCCGCCGATGGACGCCAGGGTGCGATCAATGGTGGCGTCCAGTTCACTCGTGGGCTCGACGATGAACGCCTCAGCCGTCTGCGCCAGCAGCTGGAGCAGCAGCTTGCTGAGGTCGCCGTGGGGCACCGTTTCCCCAGCCCACAGAGGATCCCCCCATTCTGGGGGCCAGGCGGCGGGTAGCCCAGCAAGCAGCTCAGCGCCTCGCCAGGTCGCGCACCCCGGCCGCACCGTCCACGACCTCACCCACCAGCACCTGGTCGGCCAGGTTCACGAACAGGCCGTTCTCAAGCACACCAGGGATGTTGTTGATCGTCGCCTCCAGGGCGGCCGGGTCGCCGATGCCCCCGTCGAAGGCCACATCCAGCACCAGATTGCCCTGGTCGGTGACGACCGGACCGGCCTTGCGCACGGCCATGCGCAGCTCCACGCGGCTGCCCATGGCCGTGAGTTCATCGCGCACCTGGCGCCAGGCCCCGGGCAGCACCTCCACCGGCAGCAGGAAGCCCAGGTTGAGGCGTTCCACCAGCTTGGTGGCATCCACCACCACCACGAAGCGGTCGGCCCGGCGGGCCACCAGCTTCTCCTGCACGTGGCAGGCCCCGCCCCCCTTGATCAGCTGGAAGCCGGGGTCCACCTCATCGGCGCCGTCGATGGCCAGATCGATGCGCTGCACGGCGTTCAGCGTCTGCAGGGGAATGCCCAGCTCGGCGGCCAGCACCTCCCCCTGGAAGGAGGTGGTGACCCCGACGATGCCGCTGAGCTCACCCTGCTGGAGCTTGTGGCCGAGGGCCCGGATCATCAGCGCCGCCGTGGAGCCCGAGCCCAGCCCCACCACCATGCCGTCACGGATCTGGTCCACCGCCGCCGTGGCCACGGCCTCCTTCATGCGGTCCTGGAGATCGGACATGGGGTCTGCCGGAAATGGCGCAGACCGTAGCAAGGGGGACCGTCCTGGCCCCCCCCCGGGGCCCTACCCCGCCTGGGGCAGGGCCGCCGGCCGGATCGAGAGCTGCAGCTCCCGCTGGCCCCGCACCACCTTCAGCGGCAGGGGCTGGCCCACTTCGGCCCGTTCCACCTGCTGGAGCAGGGCCGAGGGGGTGTTCACCGGCTGGTCGGCGATGGCCACCACCAGGTCGCCGCGATGGAGCCCGGCCGCCTCCGCCGGACTTTCCGGCAGCACCCGCTGCACCAGGGCGCCATCCCGCTCGGGGAGCTGCAGCAGGGCATCGGGATCCCGGTTGTTGTCACGGGCCATGCGGGCCGTGAGCGGCACCAGCTGGAGGCCCAGGTAGGGGTGGACCACCGTGCCGCCGTCCCCGAGCTGGTCGGCCACCTTCCGGGCCAGGTTGATGGGGATGGCGAAGCCCAGCCCGGCGCCGGGCCCCGAGCGCACCAGGGTGTTGATGCCGATCACCTCACCGGCGGCGTTGATCAGGGGACCACCGGAGTTGCCCGGGTTGATGGCCGCGTCCGTCTGGATCAGGTCGAGGCGCTTGTCGGCGAAGCCGAGGCTGTTGATGTCGCGATGCAGGCTGCTGACGATGCCCAGGGTGACCGTGCGCTCGAGGCCATAGGGGCTGCCCAGGGCGATGGCCCAGTCGCCCACCTCCAGGGCTTCGGAATCCCCCAGGGGAGCGGCGCTCAGGGGTGCTTTGCCGCTGACGTGCACCACCGCCAGGTCGGTCACCGGGTCGGTGCCCACCACGGTGCCGTCCAGCTGGCGGCCATCGGCCAGGGTGACGGTGACCCGGTCGACGCTCTCCACCACATGGGCGTTGGTGAGCACCAGGGCGCGGCGCCCATCGATCACCACCCCCGAGCCCTGGCCGCGCTCCCGCGTGCTGCCGGAGGGATCGCCGAACAGATCCCGCAGCAGGGGATCCAGCAGGGCCGGATCGAACGGGGGCCGGGCCACGTTGCGCTCGGTGTCGATCCGCACCACTGCCGGTCCCACCCGCCGGGCGGCATCGGCCACGAAGCTGTGGGGGGTCAGGGCCGGGGGGGCCTCCTCGAGCGCGGCCGCCGGCAGGGGAAGGGCCGCGAACGCCAGCAGCAGGGCCACCGCCATCAGGCCCTGCAGCCGCCGGATCAGGGAAGACAGGGGGAAGGGGCGTTGCATCAGGGGAGGCTAGGACCGTCGACCGGTGCCCAGCGCAGCAACCGCTGCCGCAGCACGCCGTCCGACCCCAGCGCCAGCCAGCGCCCGCCGGGGTCGGACGAGCGGCCCAGGGGGCAGGGCTGCACCGGCCCGAAGCTGCGCAGGGTGGAGGGACAGCCCAGCAGGGGCACCGCCGGCCTCCCCGGGAGCCCCGCCTGCCAGTGCTGGTGGATGTGGCCGCAGACCAGCCCCCGCAGGGCGACCAGCGGCCGCAGCAGATCCAGCAGGGCTTCGCCGTCCCGCAGCCGGATCGCGTCCATGGTGGCATCGCCGATCGGCAGCGGCGGATGGTGCACCGCCACCACCAGGGGGAGCTCGCCATCCGCCGATCCGGCGGCCAGCTGGCGCCGCGCCCAGGCCAGCTGGGTCGGGCCCAGTTCACCGGCGGTGTCGCCGCTGCGGTGGCTGTCGAGCAGCAGCAGTTGGCCGTTGCCGCAGCGGATCAGGGCCGGGGCGACCACGGCGCGGCGCCCCAGGGCGGCCCGCAGCAGGGCCGGGTGGTCGTGGTTGCCCGCCAGCAGGGCCACCGGCAGCGGGATCTCCTGCAGCAGGTCCCCGAGGCGGGCGTAACCGCCCCAGCTCTCGTCATCGCAGAGATCGCCGCTGATCAGCACCAGATCGGGGCTCTCCCCGGCGCTGCGCAGCTGGCCCAGGGCCTCGTGGAGCCCGTGGCGGAGCAGGGCCAGCGCCGGCCGGCCGTGGCAGCGACCATCGGGATCGGCGAGCAGATGGGGATCGCTGAGTTGAAGAATTCGCATCGGAGACGGCTCCGGCCGGCCTGGAGCGGGACCGCTCGACCTGAATCGGCTTAACTTTGCCCCCAGTCCTCCCCGAGGCCATGGCCCCGATCCCCCCCGGCACGCGGCAGCGCTGCACCCTCTGCAAGGTGGAGATCCAGGGGATGGCCGGAGGCAACGACCTGGTCCACTTCAGCCAGGGGGCACCGGGCAGCCGCGCCAAGCTCTGGGCCCGGGTGTGTCAGTACCTGCGCACACCGGAGCAGTGCGGCCAGTGCCTCAATCAGGACCTCAGCCTGCGGGGTGAGGTCACCGCCAACGACTACTACGCGGAAGCCCCGATGCTGGAGATGCCCAGCCCGCCGGAGGCCAATCCTCTAGGGTGACGACGTGCCCGCCGGGGCTCACCCTTGTTCCGCATGGCCTTTCCCCTGAGGGGTGGAAGCCGGGCGGTTGGGGGCAGTGAACACTGCAGCGCGCGGCGGGCCATCCCGCCAGCGGGAGTCCTCTCCCCACGCCGCCCGTCCTTGCCCCATCCCCTCACTGACGACCTGGAGACGCTGGCGCGGCCGGTGGTCGCTGCGGCGCACCTTGAGGTGCAGTCCGTCGAGATGCTGGCCCACCGCATCCCCCTGACGGTCGTCGTGCGGGTGCAACGGGCCGATGGCACCGATGTCAACCTCGATGAGTGCGCCGCCGTGAGCGGTCCCCTCGCCGAGGCCATCGAGGCCTCCGGCCTGCTGACGATGGCCTATGTGCTGGAGGTGAGCAGCCCCGGCATCGGGGAGGATCTCCATTCCGACCGGGATTTCGTCAGCTTCCGGGGCTTTCCGGTGGAGGTGCTCCGCCGGGACGCCGACGGTGCAGAAGTGCGGCGAATGGGCCTCCTGCTCGGCCGCGATGCCGAGGTGGTGCAGCTCAACGAGCGCGGCCGCATCCTGCGCATTCCCCGCGACGACGTACTGCGGGTGCGGCTCACCCAGGCGCCTCCCGATTCCTGAACCGCTCCGGTTCACCCCCCGTTCCCTACCTGCCCCCACGCCCCCGAGTCCATGGCCCTGGTTCTGCTCCCCGGTCTCAACAACCTGATCGAGGACATCAGCGACGAGAAGAAGCTGGCTCCCCAGGTGGTGGAGGCGGCCCTGCGGGAGGCGCTGCTGAAGGGCTACGAGCGTTATCGCCGCACCCTTTACCTGGGCATCAGCGAGGACCCCTTCGAAGAGGACTACTTCAGCAACTTCGACGTGGCGCTCGATCTGGAGGAGGAGGGCTACCGGGTGCTGGCCAGCAAGATCATCGTTGAGGAGGTGGAGAGCGACGACCACCAGATCGCCATCGAAGAGGTGCGCCAGGTGGCGGAGGACGCCCAGATCGGCGACACGGTGGTGCTGGATGTGACCCCGGAGAAGGACGACTTCGGCCGCATGGCCGCCGCCACCACCAAGCAGGTGCTGGCCCAGAAACTGCGGGACCAGCAGCGCCGCATGATCCAGGAGGAATTCGCCGACCTGGAGGATCCGGTGCTCACCGCCCGGGTGATCCGTTTCGAGCGCCAGAGCGTGATCATGGCCGTCAGCAGTGGCCTGGGCCGGCCGGAGGTGGAGGCGGAACTGCCCCGCCGCGACCAGCTGCCCAACGACAACTACCGCGCCAATGCCACCTTCAAGGTGTTCCTCAAGGAGGTGAGTGAGGTGCCCAGGCGCGGCCCCCAGCTGTTCGTCTCCCGGGCCAATGCGGGCCTGGTGGTCTACCTGTTCGAGAACGAGGTGCCCGAGATCCAGGAGGGCTCGGTGCGGATCGTCGCCGTGGCCAGGGAAGCCAATCCCCCCTCCCGCGCCGTCGGCCCCCGCACCAAGGTGGCGGTCGACAGCGTGGAGCGGGAAGTGGATCCGGTGGGGGCCTGCATCGGCGCCCGCGGCTCCCGCATCCAGCAGGTGGTGAATGAACTGCGGGGCGAGAAGATCGACGTGATCCGCTGGTCGCCGGATCCGGCCCAGTATCTGGCCAACTCCCTCAGCCCGGCGCGGGTGGAGATGGTCCGCCTGGTGGATCCCGAAGGGCACCACGCCCACGTGCTCGTCCCGCCCGACCAGCTCAGCCTGGCCATCGGCCGGGAGGGCCAGAACGTGCGCCTGGCCGCCAGGCTCACCGGCTGGAAGATCGACATCAAGAACGCCCAGGAGTACGACCAGGTCAGCGAGGACCAGACGGTGGCGGCCCTGATCGCCCAGCGGCAGGAGGAGGAGGCCCTGCAGGCCGAGGCCGAGGCCCGGCTGCAGGCCGAACAGGCCACCCGCGCCGAGGAGGACGCCCGTCTGCGGGAGCTCTACCCCCTGCCGGAGGACGAGGAGATCGATGGGGAGAGTGATGGCGAGGAGGACGGTGGGGAGGTCGCCCCAGCCGAAGCCGAAGCCGACGAACAGCTGGAGCCCCCGCTCGAGGAGGCCCCCGAAGGGGCCCCTGGTGAGGACGTCCGGTGACGTCGCCCGCCGGGCGGCCGGTGCTGCGGCGCTGCGTCTCCTGCCGCCGCCTGTGCGACCGCACCCAGCTCTGGCGTGTGGTGCGCCAGGCCGACGGGACGGTGAGCCTGGACGGGGGCATGGGCCGATCGGCCTATCTGTGCCCGCAACCGAGCTGCCTGGAGGAAGCCCGCCGTCGTCGCCGCCTCCAGCGCGGCCTGCGCTGCGCCGTCAGCGACACCATCCTCGCCAGCCTCGAGGCACGTCTCGAGCGATCGCCCCCGCGACCTCTGAGGCAAGATGAACCATGGTCGCCACGTGCGTGCGGCCCCGGGGCCCTTTCGGCCCCACCGTACGGAGACCTTTCTGAATGACCAGCAGCGGCAAAGTGAGAATCTACGAGCTGTCAAAGGACCTGGGCCTGGACAACAAGGACGTGCTCGATGCCGCCGAGAAGCTCTCCATTGCGGCCAAGAGCCACAGCAGCTCCATCAGTGATGACGAGGCCTCCCGGATCCGTTCGCTGATCGGTGTGAACGTCGCCAGCCCGACCCCCGCACGCCCCGAATCGCCCACCCGGCCCGAACCGGCGGCGCCGGCGCCCCCCGCCAAGGCGATCCTGGCGGTCAAGAAGGCCGCTCCGGCTCCGGTGAGCAGCCCCCGCAGCGGCGCGGCGCCGGTCGCTCCGGCCGCCGCC
>NZ_JAGQBM010000031.1:0-32372 GCF_024345635.1 Cyanobium sp. Lug-B | reverse complement strand
CCGAGGGCGCCGCGGCGGTGCCCGTCCGCGAGCGGGAGGGGGTGGGGCGCCCGGCGCCGGCCGACGCGGCCTACCGGGCCCAGCTGCACCGGCTCTGGCGGCACCATCCCTTCGTCCCCAGCGGCAGCCAGGGGGTGCCGGGGCTGGAGGACCCTTCCTTCGGCCGCTTCGTGGAGAGCCAGCTCCTCTGGGACCGGGCCATGGCCGAGGCCATCGCCGAGCAGCACCGCCGGCGCCCCGGGGCTCCGGTCGTGGCCCTGATCGGCAACGGCCACCTGGCCGGGGGCCACGGCGTGCCCCATCAGCTGCGGGCCCTGGGCCTGGCGGACGTGGCCTGGTTGCTGCCCTGGGAGGCCAGCCTCGACTGCGCAGCGCTGCAGCCGGGCCTGGCGACGGCGGTGTACGGCGTCGTGTCCCCGCCGCCGGCGGGCCTGCGGCTGGGGGTGTACCTGGAAACCCACGGCGGCCGGGTGGAAATCCACCAGGTGGCTCCCGGCTCGCTGGCGGAGCGCTCCGGGCTGCAGGTCGGCGATGACATCGCGGCGATCGATGGCCAGCCCGTGAGCAGCGCCCGCCAGGTGATCGAGCGGGTGGCCGCGCACCCCGTGGGCCGGCCCCTGGGCCTCACCCTGCGGCGGGATGGGCGGCTGCTGACCCTGCAGCTGGCCCTGCCGGGCCGCTGAGATCCTTCGCTGCCGTCCCTACCAGGGCCACCACGTTCAACGGGGGCACGGAAGCCGATGCGGTCCATGAAGGCGAGGTGGGCGCGGCCCAGGCTTCTCTCGGGACAGTGGGCCAGCTGGCGGTAGGGGCTGCAAGCTTTGGGCCCTTCTGGTGGAGAAGATGGCGAACGCTCTGCAGCCCACCATCGATGTCCCCATCGCGGAGGTTGTCCAGGGTGGCTCCCTTCTGAACGCCGCGTCGGGCGATGCCGAGTCGCACCGGATTGAACGGTCCATCAAGGACAGGATGGACGCTGGTCACGCTGGTGTCGGCGATGGCTTGCGCGTGTCCCCTTCAGGCCAATGCTGGTGATGGATGTCCGGGGTTTGACCCTGCTCTTTTGATCTGGTGTTGCCGAGGCGCAATTGTTGGTCAGCTTTCTTCTCGCAGCGGCGTCATCACGGCACCAGGTCGTGACATCTGGAGGCTATGCGCTGGCTGATCCCTCAATGGCGCAGGGTTGTACCAGCAACACAACCGAGCCTGCGCAATCCATTGCACCATGGAGATGCCGTGGATTTGAGGCGCATCCACAGCATCCAACCACCTGCTGGAGGCCCATAGTGAAGGAAGAGGAGCCTTGGGGTGTGACCAGCGAAAGGCTCTGCTCTGCTAGCAATCCGACCCTTCCTTGTGCCCCATCCATTGTTTCCAGATCCTTGCGGACCCAGCCATGAACAAGCTTCAGTTCAAAGGTGAATGGCATGAGTTCAAAGGCAAGCTCAGGCAGAAGTTTGCCGATCTCACTGATGACGACCTGGCTTACACCCAGGGCCAGGAGGAGGAGCTGCTAGGTCATCTGCAGAAGAAGCTTGGCAAGAGTCAGCAAGAGATCACCCAGCTGATCAACACACCTTAGGAGCCCCGTCATGCTTAACTACGCCATATCCTTTTTTGTCATTGCGATCATTGCTGGCGTTCTCGGCTTCAGTGGTATTGCCGGGTCAGCTGCGAGCATCGCCCAGGTCCTGTTTCTTGTGTTTCTCGTGCTTGCCCTGATCTCGTTCCTCACCGGGCGGCGCAACGTGATTTGAAGAGCTGCGTCATTCATGACGCATCAGCTGCCACAGTTCATTCCCATTCATTCTCGTTTCCCCCTCTCCATTCTCGCCATGAATCGCCACATTCGTTTGCTGCGCCAGCTGGCCGCCACTGGCCTTGGCCTGGTCATCAGCCTGCTGATGTTGATCGCCACGCCGGTCTTGAGCGCTTCCGCTCAGGCCTCTGGAGTTACCCTCCTCAGCGCCTCCAGCGTGCCCCTGGCCGCCGCTGCCGGCCGCTTCAAGGCTGGCACGAAGGACTTGGAGGGCAAGACTCAGGAATCGATTGGCAAGGTCACTGGCAGCAAGGGAGATCGCCTCGCTGGCAAGGCGAAGCAGGCTGAGGCCAAGGGTCGCAATGCCGTCGAGACTGTCAAGGACAAGGCCGGCATGGGCTGAATCAGGATCAGCGGCGCGGCCTGGCATCCACGACTGAGGAACTCCACCTTGGTGTGGGAAGTCCCCAGCCTGCAGATATCGAGGAGCAGGTTCTCCTCAGCTCATGTCGGCCCCTTCGATGGAATCAAGTTCTGTCGCCAGAGTAATATCAGCCCGGGTGAGTCCTTCAGACTGGTGGGTGTAGGTGATCGCTTCCGCATAGCCCCAGCCTAACTTGAAGTCGGCGTGATGGCCCTGTTTCTCGCAGATGGCTCCAGCGTGACCCACCCAGTCCAGGGCTGAGCTGAAGTCCTGAAAGGTCCAGGCTTTGTGCAAGTGATGGCCATCCACCAGATCCCAGCCCGGAAGGGAGCCCAGGGAATCCTTGATCTCATCTGGAGTCAGGTTGGCACCAATGTCCTCAGGGGAGCTGTTGACCTGGTCGGCTAACACCATCATCGGTTCGATTGCGTTGGACTGGAATCAGCCTAGTGAGGCAGATGTCGACTGATGGAGTTTTTCCGGTTGCCGAAGGCGCAGTCAAGGTGCTGATCTGCGGCACATGGGACGCTTCGTATCTTGCCCTCATCCCACAAAAACCAGCAGCCTTCAATGGAGGGCCGCCGATGTGATCCTGCTCCCTTGACCTCGGCGTTGATCTCAATCACCAACTGCGTCAACCTCTCCGTGAAAACTCAGTATTACGCGGCATGCAGCCTGGATGGTTTCATCGCCACCACGGACCATTCCCTGGACTGGTTGCTTCAATTCGGTGAAGCAGAAGGCCCAGGCTATGAGAACTTCCTGGCTGGGGTTGGGGCGATTGCCATGGGTTCAGCCACCTATCAGTGGCTGCTGGATCATTACATCAAAGCGGGAACGTCGGAGGAAAAGCCCTGGCGCTTTGAGCAACCCACGTGGATTTTCACAAGCCGCACGCTTGCCTCCGTCCGCAACGCGGATCTGCGCATCGTGCAGGGTGCTGTCTCCCCCGTGCACCGGGAGATGGTCGCCGCCGCGGAGGGCAAGAACATCTGGATTGCCGGTGGGGGCGAACTGGCGGGTCAGTTCTTCGATGCCGGCCTGCTGGATGAGCTGATCATTCAGGTGGCCTCCGTGACGCTGGGCCAGGGATGGCCGCTCCTGCCCCGGCGGATCGCCTTCCCGCCCCTGAGACTCACATCGGTGCAGGCCCTTGGTGAGGCGTTCGCCGAACTCCGCTACGACGTGCCGCCTCAGACGGCGGCGGTCTGATCGCCGTTTCACGGGTGCCCCTACCAGGGCAGCACCTGGCCGTTGGCGTGCCAGAAGGTGCCGCTCGTCTCCAGGGTCAGGGCGTCGATGCGGGCCAGCAGGCCGCGCACGGACTCCTCCGGGCTGATGCCCTGGGCACTGAAGCCCGTCATGCGGGTGCTCACCAGGCCGGGGTGGAGCAGGGCCACGGCGATGCCGCGGGGGCGCAGGTCGATGGCGAGGGACTTCCCGGCCATGTTGAGCGCCACCTTCGACATCCGGTAGCCGTAGGAGCCGCCGGAACCGTTGTCGTCGATCGAGCCCATCCGGCTCGTCATCAGGATCACCTTGGCGCCCTCGGGCAGCTGGCCCAGCAGGGCCCGCGTGAGCTGCAGGGGGGCGATGGCGTTCACCTCGAACTGGCGCCGCAGGCTCTGCGCATCCAGCCCCCCCAGGCTGGTGGACTCCAGGATCCCGGCGTTGAGGATCAGGGCATCGAGGCTCAGGCCGCCGAGCCGTTCCACCAGGGCGTCGATGGCGGCCGCGTCGGTGAGGTCGATCCCCGCCTCGATGCGCACCCCGAGGCGCTCCAGCTCGGGAGATGGGGTGCGGCAGACCGCCACCACCGTGTCGCCCCTGGCCTGGAGCTGGCGGCAGTACTCCAGGCCGATGCCGCGGTTGGTGCCGGTGATCAGGACGGTGGCCATGGGGACGGGGGCGCTGCGACGGCTGGCTGGATCGTATGGGGCTCAGCCCTCCTCCCAGCGGAACCCCTGGTCGTCCCACGCCCTGGGGTCCTCGATCGGCTCGAGGTGGGTCAGCACATCACTGCGGGGCAGGGCGATGGCGATCTCCTCTTCCAGCCGTTCGCAGAGGTCATGGCCGGCCTGCACGGTCCAGCGGCCCGGCACCAGCACGTGCAGGGCGACGAAGCGCCGCGATCCTGCCACCCGGGTGCGCAGGGCATGGAAGCGGATCTCCTCCGATTCATGGGAGGCCAGCAGCGCCTCCAGCTTGTCCTGTTCGTCGATGGGGAGCGAGCGGTCGAGCAGGCCGGTGGCCGTCTCCCGCAGCAGATTCCACCCCGTCAGGGTGATGTTGAGCGCCACGGCGATGGCGATGATCGGGTCGAGGATCGTCAGGCCGGTGAGCTTCACCAGGCCGATGCCCAGCAGCACGCCGCAGGAGGTCCAGACGTCGGTGAACAGATGGTGGGCGTCGGCCCGCAGGGTGATCGAGTGGAAGTGGCGGGAGGCCCGCAGCAGCACCCAGGCCACCACGCCGTTGAGGACCGTCGCCACCAGGGAGAGGGCCATGCCCAGCCCCAGCTGCTCCAGCGGTTCCGGGTGCTGCAGCCGCCCCACGGCGGAGTGGATGATCGCCACCGCCGCCAGCACGATCAGCACGCTCTCCAGACCGCTGGAGAAGTACTCGGCCTTGAAGTGGCCGTAGTGATGGGTGCGGTCGGCCGGTTTGGCCGCCAGGCTGAGGGCCCAGAAGGCCCCCAGGGCCGCCACCAGGTTCACCCCGGATTCCATCGCATCCGAGAGCAGGCCCACCGAGCCGGTGTAGCGCCAGGCCGCGGTCTTGAGCACGATGGTGGCCACCGCCGCCGCCACCGACAGGAGGATGTAGGAGCGGGGGGACGCGAAGACCATGGGATCGGACCGGGCGGCAGGGGCAGGAGGCCGCCCGGCCATGCTCGCCCAGCCTGGCCACGGCGCCGCGTGGGGTCACGGTTCGGCCCGTTCAGGGCTGCCGATCGGCCACCAGCAGCAGGCCGCCGATGATCGAGAGGTTCTTCAGCAGCTGGATCCGCTCCTGGGGGTCGGCCACATCGCTGTGGAACAGCAGGGTGGTGGGCACCAGGAACAGCAGCAGCAGGATCGCCCCGAGCCGTGCCCGGAAGCCGCTGATCACCAGCACCGATCCCACGACCATCAGCGCCACGGCCGCCGCCAGCAGCACCGGCGCCAGGGGGATGCCCCGGCCGGCGATCATCCCGGCCACGCCGGCGAAGCCCGTCAGCTTGCCGATCGCCGCGTGCAGGAACACCAGGCACAGAAGCACCCGGGCGACTCCATCGAGGAGCGAGGGCCTGGATCCGCTGGAGGAGGTCATCGGGGGCCGCGGCGCAGGACGGGGGGTGGGTTGATTCTGCTGGGGCTCCCTTCGGCCTGACGAGCCACGGGGGTTCGTCCAGACGCGCCAGGGGCCCCGGCCTGACGGCTGGCAATCTGGATCGGTCGTACGTGCTTCACGCCCCCCATGGCCGCCGGCCCCGCCACCGCCGTGCTCGCGCTGCGGGGCATCCGTGTCAGCGGCCGCGGGCGGCCCCGGCTGGAGGACGTCGACCTGAGCCTGGCCCCGGGCGAGCGGGTGGCGCTGCTGGGGGCCAGCGGTGCCGGCAAGAGCACCCTGCTGGCGGTGGCCAACGGCCTGCTGCCGCCGGCGGCGGGCACGGTGCTCTGGGAGGGCCAGCCCCCCGCCCGCTCCCGCCGCGGCCGGCGGCGCCAGCAGGCGCGCATCGGCACCCTCTGGCAGGACCTGCGCCTGATCGAGGAGCTGACCGTCCAGCAGAACCTCAACGCCGCCCGCCTGGCCCGCTGGGGCTGGCCCCGGGCCTTGCTCAACCTGCTGCTGCCGCTCGACACCGACGCCTGCGCGGCGGCCCTGCGGGCGATGGATCTGGATCCGGCCCTGCTGGAGCAGCCGGTGACGGCCCTCTCCGGTGGCCAGCGCCAGCGGGTGGCGATGGCCCGGCTGCTGCGCCAGGAGCCCACCCTGCTGCTGGCCGATGAACCCCTGGCCAGCCTCGATCCGCGCCTGGCCGGCGAGCTGCTGGCGCTGCTGCTGGCCCAGGCCGTGGCCCCCCGGGCCCTGCTGCTGAGCCTGCACCGCCCCGACCTGCTCGCCGGTTTCGATCGGGCCGTGGGCCTCAAGGACGGCCAGGTGCTGTTCGACGGGCCGGTGGCGCAGGTCAGCGAGGCCCTGCTGGCGGACCTCTACGGGGGCACCCCGCCCGGCGTGGCCCCTTGAAACCGGCGCCGCCGCTGCTGATGCTGCTGCCGGCCCTGGTGCTGGTGCCCCTGGCCGTCCTGCTGCCGCCGCTGGCGCACGGGGGCGGCTGGGAGCTGATCGGCGGCTTCCTGGTGGCGGCGGTGACGCCCTCCCTGGATCCGGTGGTGCTGACGTCGCTGCTGAAGGGGCTGGGGGTGACGGCTGGGATGGCCCTGCTCGGCTGGGCCGGCAGCCTGGTGCTCGGCCTGCTGCTGGGGGCGGCCAGCTCCCGCACCGTGTGGCGCACCCTGACGGGCAGCGGCGTGCCGGCGGAACTGATCCGCCGCCTGCTGGCCCTGCCCCGGGCGATTCATGAGCTGATCTGGGGCCTGCTGCTGCTCCAGCTGGTGGGGCTGCAGCCGGCGGTGGCGGTGCTGGCGATCGCCCTGCCCTTCGGGGCCCTGGTGGCCCGGGTGCTCTCCGACCTGCTCGATGCCCTGCCCACCACCGGCCTGGAGGCCCTGCGGGCGGCGGGCGCCCCGGCCCCGGCGGCCCTGCTCACGGCCCTGGGGCCGGCCCTGCTGCCGGGGGTGCTCAGCTACGGCGGCTATCGGCTGGAGTGCGCCCTGCGCAGCGCCACCCTGCTGGGGGTCTTCGGCCTCGGGGGCCTGGGCACCGACCTCAAGCTGACGCTGCAGTCGCTGCAGTTCCATGAGCTCTGGAGCGGCCTGTGGCTGCTGCTGGCGGTGATGCTGGCCCTGGAAGCGGGCATCAGCCTGCTGCGGCGGCGCTGGCTGGTGCCCGGCCGGTTCGTGCTGGCCCGGCGGGGGGTGGGCGAGCGCAGCCGCGAGATGCTGATGGCCCTGGTGGCCCTGCTGCCCCTCTGCGTCGTGGTGGGCCGGGCCCTGGGGGTGGACCCGGCGGCCCTGCTCAGCTGGCAGCCCTTGCCGGGCCTGGGGGCCGGCGACTGGGCCGCCACCTGGGCCCTGCCCTGGCCCCGGCTGGTGGGGGGCACCCTGCTGCTCACCGCCCTGGCGGCCAGCCTGGCGGTGGGGCTCGCGCCGCTGCTGCTGCTGGTGGCGGCTCCGGTGGGCTGGGCGCGGCAGGGGCTGCGGCTGCTGTGGGCCCTGGGGCGCCTGTGGCCGCCGCCGCTGACGGCCCTGCTGCTGCTGTTCGTGCTGGAGCCGGGGGTGATCACCGCCGCCCTGGCCCTGGGCTTCCATAACCTGGGGGTGCTGGGCCGGCTGCTGCTGGAGAGTGCCGACGCCACCGATCCGGCCGCCGAGGAGGCCCTGGCCTGCGGCGGCAGCGGGCCGCGGCTGGCCCTGCTCTACGGCCGCTTCAGTGCCCTGGCCCGGCCCTACCTGGCCTACGGCGCCTACCGGGCCGATGTGATCCTGCGGGAATCGGTGGTGGTGGGCCTGGTGGGGGCGACCGGGCTGGGCAGCCAGCTGCTGGAGAGCCTCAGCTCCTTCGCCTGGGACCAGCTGCTGGCGCTGGTGGCCGCCTACGCCCTGCTCACCCTGGTCGGCGAGGACCTCAGCGACAGGGCGCGCCGCCGCTGGTTGCGGGCGGCCTGAGGGGCCGCCCGCGGCGCCGGCTCAGGTGCTGCTGAGCAGGACGCGCCCCCCGTCGGGCACCGGCAGCGCCCAGGCCACCTGATCCAGAGCCTTGTCGGCCAGGGTGGCGCCCTTGAGATCGGCGAAGAAGGTGCCGCGCTGCTCCGCGCTCACCTGCAGGGGGATGTTCGTGAGGGAGCCCGACAGCGAGGAGAGCGAGAGTTCCACGTACCCCCGGACCTCATAATCCAGGGTCTCCACCTTGTCGGGTGTCGGTTGCACCAGGAGCTGGGCGGTGGCCGACGCGGGCAGACTCAGGGGTGAAAAGCGGAACTTGTTGGCCGTCGACGTCGGCTCGAGGGCGCCGGCAATGTTGGTGCCGGACGTGTCAAGGAAGGAAATGCTGCCTTCCAGCCCGGAGCCGGAATTGGTGCGGGCAGTGAACACCACGGAGAGCAGCAGATCGGTGAGGCTCGTATTGGAGATCGTCAGGAAGTAGCCGATGATCACATTGCGGCTGAGGCTGGCGATCGGGCCTGGGATACCGCTCGGAAGCTGGGATTTCGCAAGCAGTTCGAAGGTGGAGATGATGGCCATGGGGGTGCTCGATGTTGGAGATCAATCGCAGGCAGGGAAGATCACACAACACCGGAACGAGCAACGCCGGGACGAGTCAATCCTGGCGATGACGATGGGACCCTGTGCGAGGGCCTGCCTGTGGACGCACTCTGAATCAATAGTCCGAGCCGAGTTGACAGTTTCTACATGCAATGTATCGATCTCACGGTTGTGTCTTCGAGGTGACTCGGGCCTGTCACGACCATGCAGAAGGCCTGCAATCGAGGTCGCTTGTCCTCCTGCCGCATGGTCGTAGAACAGCGCCCAGCGATCAGCGCGTACCACCGATGTCCCTTCCCGTTCAGCCGCTGCATTTTCAGCCGCTGCATTTCTGCTGGGCTGCCCTTCATCCCCGGCCCAGGGGTGTGGTCGTCTTCATCGGCGGTGCCTTCTTCGGCACCTTCCCCACCGTCTTCTACCGAAGGTTCCTGTCCCTGCTCCATGCCCAGGGCTACACGCTGGTGGCCCTGCCATTCCGCTTTTCCTTCCGCCACTGGTCCATCGCCCTCAGTCTGGTCGCCTATCAGGACGAACTGCGCCGGGAGCTCGCCGAGCTGGCCACCCGCCTCGGCCATGCGCCCGACCCCTACGTCGATTGGAAACCGTTCACCTGGATCGGCCACAGCCTCGGCTGCAAGTACCTGGCCCTGCTGGAGCTGCTCAGCGATCTGGAGCTCGATGCCCTGCGGCGAGCCCTGGCCGATTGCGTCGGCGCCGATCAGGCCGGACGGCTCATCGCCGCCCTCTCCTCGGAGCCCCTCGACCACCAGTCCCTCCACAACCAGCCCACCCTGCTGCTCGACCCGGTGATGGCGGACCTGGAGGGCGCCGTGCCACTGCCATTGCTGCAGAAGCTGCTGAATCGCTGGATCCGGGTGCTGCCGTCACGGTCGGAAAGCTTCTGCATCGTCGGGAACTCGCGCCTGTTCAACCTCACCTCCATCGTCGGCTTCGGCAGCCGGCTGGCGACCGCCACGGTGGCGTCCTTCGTGGACCTGCTGGGGCCGCGGCTCCGTCACCTGATCCGGCTCGAGCCGCGTGATCACCTGGCGATCATGGGCGTCGGCCATACGGACATGGAGGTGGTCGCCGCCGTCAGCGACTGGTTGAACCAGGAGCCCGCGTGGCACGCCTCCGGAGAATGACGCAAGGTGAGCCGACCCCGGCGCCGCTGCGAAGCCTCTGCGATGCCTCTGACGCGATCCGCTCCCGACACCCAGGGCCCACCCTTCCACTACCGGTTTCTGCATCGCGTCGCGCCGGCGGCCCGAACCGGTTTCCTGGAGCTGGAGGAACGGCTGCGGACCGCGGCCCGCGGCTATCCGGGCTTCGTCGCGGAGAGTCTGCCCCTCCCCCTGGGCCAGGCCGACAACGGCGAGCTGCTCTACGAGTCGGCGCTCACCTTCGCCACCCTGGCCGATTTCCTGGGCTGGATGGACAGTCCGGAGCGGCGGAGCCTCCTCAACCCCGCCGAGCGCGGGGGGTACCGCTACGCCGGAGCCGGCGACTGGGACGGCTATGCCCGCTGGCTGGGGGAAGCGGGGCGCCAGCGGGTGCCCGTCTGGAAGGTGAACCTGCTGGTGCTGCTGGTGCTCTATCCCACCGTGGAGCTGCTGCGGGTGCTGCTCCGGCCCCTGCCGCTGGACGGCCCCAGCGGCCTGCTGCTGGCCAATGTCTGCAGCGTGGCCCTCACCGGCTGGTGGCTGGTGCCCGGGGTGAGTCGGCTGTGCGGGCCGTGGCTGGAGGGCACCGGCAGCCGGCGCGGCCAGCGGCTCACGCTGACGGCGATCCTGGTGGGCCTGGCCCTGATGCTGCAGCTGTTCCGCGCCATGCCCGCCACCCGCGGCTGAGCGCCGCCGCCACCGGATCGCCCGTCGCCGCTGGGCGTCAGTAGCGGATCCGGTCGGGTCGGGCCTGGTAGGCCTTCCAGACCTCCACCGCCTCCTCCCGCAAGATCTGGGTCAGGCGAATGGAGCGCTGCTCCTTGGGCAGGGCCAGCTGCTCGTAGATCGGGCGGTCGTCGAAGTCGCCGTATTCGAGGGCGTCCTCCACCGTGGCGGCGTAGTACACCTCCTCGATGCCGGCCCAGTAGCAGGTGGCCATGCACATCGGGCAGGGCTCGGCGGAGGTGTAGAGGATGCAGCCGGGCAGCTTGAAGCTCTGCAGGGTGATGCAGGCCAGCCGGATCGCCTCCATCTCCCCGTGCCAGGTGGGGTCGTGGCTGGCCACCACGCGGTTCATCCCCTGGGAGATGACCACCCCGTTTCTCACGATCACCGCCCCGAAGGCCCCGCCGGTGCCGTACTCCAGGGCCGCCTTGCGGGACAGGTCGATCGCCTGGCGGATGAACGTTTCGTGGTCCGGCGTCGCTGCAGCCATGAACCTTCCTCCGCGTGCCCCACCGTACCGGCGCCGGCCATGGCAGCCTTCCTGCTGTGATCACCCCGGGGGCACCGATGGCAGGGAGTGCCGCCCGGTGCGGGCCGTGGCGGGGGGCGGGCCTGGCGGCCATCGCCCTGGTGGTGAGCAGCGTGGCGATGGGCGCCCTTGCCCCCACGGCCCTGGCGTCCCCCTCCCCCGCGGCACCGCCGCCATCGGCGCTTCCCGGCCCGCCCTGGCTGCAGCGGCTGATCGGCCAGCTGCGGGCCCAGCCGCCCGGCAACCCGCCCCGGACGGTATGGCGCTACCGCTACCGGGGCCAGGTGGTGTACTACCTGCCGCCCCAGTGCTGCGACCAGATGAGCGTGCTCTTCGATGCCGGGGGCACCGTGATCGGCGCCCCGGACGGGGGCCTCAGCGGCCGGGGTGATGGCCGGGCGGGGGATTTCCACGCGCAGCGACGCGAGGGCCTGCTGCTCTGGCGCGACCCGCGAGGGATGGGCTCGCCCTGATCAGCCCCGGGCGGCCAGCTCCAGGCCATCGGCCAGGGGGATCCCCTCCCGCTGGAAGCGGGCCACCAGGCGCCCCTGCAGCTCCCGGGCGCAGGCCCACTGCTCGCCGGTCACCGTGGTGAGCAGGACGCTGACGGTGATGCCCAGCGGGCCGGTGGCACTGACGCCCCGCAGCAGGGGGGGCGCCAGCAGCCGGGGTCCCCAGGTGGGGTCGGCGTGGAAGGCGGCCAGCTCGTCCGCCACCACCGCCAGGGCCTGGCCGATGGCGGTGCAGCGGTGGGAGATCAGCAGCTTCACCTCTTCCCCGGAGCGCAGCTTGGTGTGGTTGACCACCCGGTCGAAGGCGCTGTTCTGGACCACGGCCACCCGGTGGTCGAGGCAGTGCAGCTGGGTGCTCAGCACGCCCACATCCACCACGTCGCCCTCGAGGCCATCGATCTCCACCCAGTCGCCGATGGCGTAGCGGTCTTCGATCAGCACGGCGAGGCCGGCGACGAAGTCCCGCAGCAGCCCCTGGAACACCAGCGCCAGGCCGCCCAGCAGGGCGCCGCCGGCCAGCAGCGCGGAGGAGGAGGCGGCGCGGATGCCGGGAATGTCGATCAGGATCCAGCCCGCCGCCACCAGGATGCAGGCCAGATCGATGAGGCGATGGCTCACCCGCAGCAGGCTGCGGTGGCGCTGCTCCCGGCGGGCCTGCTCCTCCACCGGCACCCTGGCGCCGTCGGCCCACTGGTGCAGCAGAAAGGTGGCCAGGGAGCGCGCCAGCAGGGCGACCAGCCCCACCATCAGCACCTTGAGCACGGAGTGAACCGGCTGGAGCAGCAACTGCAGCCCCAGGGGCACCTTGCCGGGGACGGCCATCACGCCCAGGGCCAGCATGACCATCAGCTGCAGCAGCACCAGCAGCAGCAGCACCAGCCCGAAGACCTGGCGGAGCTGCAGGCGCTGCTCCAGGGCCCGGTCAGGGGTGGGGAGCCGGCGGCTGACCAGCGCGGCGCAGCGTTGCCGGTTCCAGCGCCACAGCCAGAGGGTGGCGGCGGTGACCAGGGCCAGCGCCAGCTGGACGGCGACGGTGATCTGCCAGCGGCGGCGCAGATCGGCCGGCTGCATCACCTGGCGGGCATGGCGCAGGCGGCTCTGTAGCCGTTTCTGCCAGCGTTCCCCCAGGGCCATGGCGCTGACGCCGTTGAGGCTGGCATCGGCCCGGGTGACCGTGAGCAGGGGCAGGGGTTCGGAGCGTTCCGGCACCCTGGCCTCCAGCACCACATCGCCACCTGGCAGCTGCCGGCGCTCCACCACCAGCGACCCGGGGGCGTTCCCGCTCCCGCCCAGGAGCGGCGAGGGCTCACAGGCCCCGCCGCTGCCCCCCAGCACCTTCACCAGCACCCACTCGGCCAGCTGTTCGCTCTCGCTGCAGAGGTGCTCGGGGTCGTAGAGGAGGCGCAGGTTGCCCTCGATCACCTCGGCACGGCGCCGGGCGTCGGGGGCATTGTCCTGGTGTCCCACCACCGGCGAGGCCACGGTGAGGGCGGGAACGCCGAGGATCCTCACCTTGGCCAGTTCGAAACTGCCGGCGGCCACCACGCCCCCCGGGTCGGCCGGGCCGGTCCCGGCCCCCCGGGCCCCGCCGCCATCGGCCGGGGCGGCGACACCCGCTCCGGCCGGCGCCAGCCACCAGAGGCCGACGCTGAGCAGCAGGGCGAGGGCCCCCAGCCACCAGGGGCGGGTCCGCCACCGAGGGAGGGTCCCCATCAGGTTTCCGTGAGCCGTGGCAGCAGCTGCACCAGGTTGCAGGGGCGGGTGGTGGCGTCGAGCTGGGCGCGGATCAGCCGGTCCCAGGCGGTGGACACCGCATCGAGGGAGCCGGGCAGCACGAACACCACCGTGCCGTTGGCCACCCCGGCCAGGGCGCGGCTCTGCAGGGTGCTGGTGCCGATCGTCTCGAAGGAGAGCACCCGGAACAGTTCGCCGAAGCCCTCGATGGTCTTGTCGAGCAGGGGCGCGACGGCCTCGGGGGTGCCGTCGCGGCCGGTGAGGCCGGTGCCGCCGGAGCTGATCACCACCTGCACGGCGGGGTCGGCGATCCAGCGGCTCAGCTCGGCCCGGATGCGGTAGCGGTCATCGGGCACCAGGGTGCGCTCCACCAGCCGGTGGCCGGCCGCTTCCAGCCGCTGCTGCAGGGCATGGCCCGAGGCGTCGTCGGCGAGGGTGCGGGTGTCGGAGACCGTGAGCAGGGCGATGGAAAGGCTCACGGATCCGGGGCTGGGCTGGCTCCGACGCTAGGGCGTGGAACGCCTCTGGCACACTGCCTGTTGAGGAAAGCAGGCCAAGCGGAGCCCCCGGGGATGCGCTGGAAACGGCTGGGACGGGGGTTGCTGTTCGGCTTGGCGGGCTTCGTGCTCAGCACCGGCCTGAGCTACGTGCTGGTGCTGCAGCTGTACACCCGCCACGACCGCGAGCTGGCCGCGGCGATGGGCAGCTTCTTCTTCTTCGGCCCCATCGGTGGGGCCATCGCCCTGGTGCTCGGCCTGCTGGTGTGACGCCGGGGCCCGCGCTCAGGCCGCCACCGCCTCCACCACGGCGACCGGTGACGGGGTCGGGTGGATCCCCGCCAGGCGCAGGCCGGCGCGCTCCAGCAGCTGGCCGTACTCCGTGGGGGTGCGCTCCCGGCCGCCCTCGGTCATCACCAGCATGTTCAGATCGAGCAGCTTGCCCGGGGCCGGATCGTTGCCCGGGGGGATCACCTGCTCAAGGATCAGCAGCCGCCCGCCCGGGGCGAGGCCGGCGCGGATGTGGCCCAGGATCGTCAGGCAGGCGTCATCGCCCCAGTCGTGGAGGATGTGCTTGAGCAGGTAGGTGTCGCCGCCGGCCGGCACGCCGGCGAAGAAATCACCGCCGGCGATGCTGACGCGTCCCTCCAGTTCCGGCGGCACCGTCACCGGCGCCACCACCGCCGGCTGGTCGAAGAGGGTGCCGCGCAGGTGGTGGTGCTGGCGCAGCACCGCCTGCAGCAGCCCGCCGCGGCCGCCTCCCACATCGATCAGGTGGCGGGCGTCGCTGAAGTCCCAGGTCGCCAGAAGACCCTCCGTCTCGACGCGGGAGAAGTCGGTCATGGCGCCGTCGAAGATGGCGCCGCGGTCGGGGTTGTGGCCGTACCAGTCGAAGACCGGCTCGCCGAAATGGTGGCGGAAGGCGCTCTCGCCGCTGCGGACGCTGTGGAGCAGGTCGGTCCAGGCGTCGTAGTGCTCGCCGCCGAGCATGCGCACGAACTGGCGCAGGGAGCCGGGGTGGTCGCTGCGCAGCAGTTCGGCCAGGGGGGTGAGCACGAAGCGGCGCGGCTGGCTGCCGCCCTCGGCGAACACGCCCAGGCTGGCCAGACCCCGCAGCAGCCGGAACAGGGATTCGCCGTCGGCGCCGCAGCGGCCAGCGAGCTCCTCGGCCGTCAGGCCTTCGGGGCCGGCGGCCGCCAGTTGGTCGGCGATCGCCAGCTCGGCGGCCACGTTCAGCATCTGGGTCACCCAGTTGCCGCAGGCGAGCTGCAGGAATGGGCCGGAGAGATCCGCGCTGGGGTCCATCGAGGCGGGGCGGGGCGTTGCCGGTCTACACCTGCCCCCGGTCCCCAGCGGGGGCATCGGAGATCACCGGCGGAACGGGCCGCCCCCGCTTAAGTTCCGCTCGACACCTTCCGTCACCGCGCTGCCCGGCCATGACCCTGAGCTCCACCGAGCTGCTTGATGCCCTCCGCTGGCGCTACGCCACCAAGCAGTTCGACCCCAGCCGCCGCATTCCCGCCGACACCTGGGCAGCGCTGGAGGCGGCGCTGGTGCTCACCCCCTCCTCCTACGGCCTGCAGCCCTGGAGGTTCCTGGTGATCGAGGATCCGGCCCTGCGGGCCGAACTGCGGCCCCATTCCTGGAACCAGTCCCAGATCACCGAGGCCTCGCACCTGGTGGTGTTCCTGGCGCGTCGCACGATCGAGCTGGCCGATCTCACCCGGCTGATCGAGGCCACCAGTGCGGCCCGCGGCATGCCGGCGGAGCCGCTGGAGGGCTACCGGCAGATGATGCAGAAGGATCTGGTCGACGGCCCCCGCAGCGCTGCCATCGCCACCTGGGCCAGCAACCAGGTGTACATCGCCCTGGGCAATTTCATGACCGCCGCCGCCCTGCTGCAGGTGGACACCTGTCCAATCGAGGGCTTTTCGCCCCCCGACTACGACCGCCTGCTGGGCCTGGAGACGACCCCCTACCGCAGTGCCGTGGTGTGCGCCGCCGGGTATCGCGATCCGGCCGACAAGTACGCCGACCTGGCCAAGGTGCGCTACCCGCTCGATGAGCTGATCGAACACCGCTGATCCGCTGCGCCCCCCTCCGTCGCACCGGCCCCGCGCCGGATCAGCCCGTCGCTGGCAGCGGGATCGGATCGAGGGTGCCGTGACGCCAGCGGCCCTCGGCCTTCTCCGCCACCAGCGGCGTGAGCGTGAGCGTCAGGGGGCTGCCGGCCGCCACGTCGACCCGCAGGGCCGAGTAGGAGCGACGCAGGGAGGAGCCCCGGCCGCTGCGGCCGAGGAACAGGCGGGAGCGGGCCACGACCCGCTCGCTGCCCGCCGGACCCTCCAGCAGCTCGGGCCCCTCCGGCCGCTGGCGGCGCAGGCTGTAGCCGCTGCCGCCGCAGATCAGCCAGGGGATGTGGGCGTCGCCGTGGCCGGTGTCTCCGGTGTGGAGCAGCTCCAGGCAGTGGGCATGGCCGCTGAAGGCCAGATCGATCAGGGGGCGGCCGGCCGGCCGGTCGCCGAGGGCGGCGGCGACGCGATCCAGCACGCCGCGCAGCCGGGCGCGCACCGCCAGGGTCTGGCCCTGGTCCCACTTGCTGACTTCGGTGACGACGGGGGGATGGTGCAGCACCAGCAGCCGGCCCCGCACCTCCGGGTTGCGCCAGGAGGCGATCAGGGCGTCGGCGAACCAGTCGAGCTGCTCCTGGTCGACCGCCGGCGGTCCGCTCTCGAGCTGCTTGTCGATGTCCCGGATCTGCTCGTCGAGCTGCTCGGCCTTGGCGGCCCGGTCGTCGCGGGCGTCCTCGTCGCCGTCGAGGGGACCGAGGGAGAGCACCAGGGCGGCGCGCTCGGCGTCGAGCTGCTGGCGGCGCCGGCGCAGCTCCCCGCCGTCGTCGCCGGCGGGCAGGGGCTGGTTGAAGGTGTTGGAGTCGAGGGCGAACACATCGAGGCCGGCCCAGCGGAAGGTGTAGTGGCGATGGGGCAGGCGGGTGAAGGCGCCGGGGCGGTAGAGCAGGCAGCGGGCCCCGTCCACTGTGGCGGTACGGGTGCGGGCCAGGTGCTCCTCCAGCCCGGCCTCGGGCACGGCCGCCAGCCCATCGAGGAAGGCGCGGGCCCAGGCCTGGCCCACGTAGGAGCCGTGCCAGCCCACATCCAGCTGGATCCAGCGGCGCAGCAGCCGGCGCGGCGGTGCCGTGAGGCCAGCCAGCACCCCGAGCGGCAAGGGCAGGTCGTAGTAGTCGTGGTTGCCGAGCACCGGCAGGAACGGCACCCGGAAGACGAGCTGGTCGTAGCGCAGCCGCCGCCAGTCCTCGCCGCCGACGATCCACTCCCGGTAGGGACGGATGAAGTTGTCGGGGTACTGCTCGCTGGAGCCCACCGGGTAGACGACGTCGCCGGTGTGGAGCAGGAAGCGGGCATCGGCGCCATGGGCGAGCAGTTGCTCCGCCACGCGCCGCTGGGGGGTGGCGCGGCGATGCAGCCCGGTGCCGCTGTCGCCGAGCACGAGGAAGGAGAAGGCCTCGGGGGTGTCCGGATCGCCTGCGATCGCCAGGCGGCAGGGGTCGATGCCATGGCGGGCGAAGGCGGGATGGCCCCAGCGCACCCGGTCGGCCATGCGGCGGATCTTGGTGGCGACGCCCGCCTCGGTGGCCAGGTTCATGGGGGCGTGGTCACGGTGGCGGCAGCGGCGCGAACACCGTCAGGGCGCCGGGCAGGCAGGTGAAGGTGACCGGGTCGGCCTCGACCATCTCGCCGTCGATCACCAGCCGTTGGGGCGGGTCGGTGGTGATCGTGATGCGGCGGGCCCGCAGGCACAGGAGGTCGGGGTGGTTGGCGGGCGACTGCACCACGGCGGAGGTGAGCAGGGAGGCGAGGGCGTTGAGCCCCTGCAGCCGGGTGGCGGGCGAGGCGATCGTGACCTCCAGCAGACCGTCGTCGGGGATCACCCGCCCGAAGCCCTGGGCCAGCACGGAGGTGGCGGGGGCCACGTTGGCCACGGTGATGGCGGCGGCCTGGACCTCGGTGACGGTGCCGTCGATCTCGACGCGGGCCTGGAAGGGCTGCTGGGACGCCAGCTGCTGGGCGCCGGCGAGCACGTAGGCGAGCGGGCCCAGCATCGTCTTGAGCTCCCGGGTGGCGCGATCCACCATTCCGGCCTCGAAGCCGACCCCGGCCAGCAGGGTCATCGGCACGTCGTTGCAGCGGGCGGCGTCCACCACGTGGGTGTGGCCGGCCAGGATCGTCTCGCAGGCGGCCACCAGGTCGGTGGGAATGAACAGCGCCGAGGCGAAGGCGTTGGCGGTGCCGCGGGGAAGGACGCCAAGGGGAATGCCGGTGCCCGCCACCGCCCCCGCCACGGCCGAGACGGTGCCGTCGCCGCCGCAGGCCACGATCATGGCGTTGCCCGCCTCGTCGGCCGGCCGGGCCTGGAGCAGTTCCACCAGTTCGCGGCACTGGTCGGCCGGGTCGATGCCGGCCCGGGTGAGCAGCACGGTGACCCGGAGCTGGGGTTCGAGGATCGAGCGGATCAGGGCCAGATCGGCGTTGGCATCCCCCTGGCCGGCGACCGGATTGAACAGCAGGTAGGCCGAACGGCCGTGGGACAGACCCCGCAGGGCCAGCTCGGCGGTGGCGGCATTGAGGGCCAGGGGGACGGCGGCCAGATCACAGGCGCGGATCAGCAGCCCGGCGTCGGGCGGCGTGCCCGCCGGCGCCGTCGGATCGAGGAAGGCCACCACCAGGTCCACTGCACCGGCCAGCACCTCGGCGGCCACCTGGATGTCCCCCCCCTCGGCGAGGGCCGCCAGGGCCGTGACCTGCAGCTGGGCGGTGCGCGGGTCGCTGCCGAGTGCGGCCGCCAGTTCGCCGCTGACCAGCAGGGGGAAGCCGGCCAGCGCCAGCGACTGCCGGTCGAGCCAGTCGAGCAGCGCCTCGCGGCGCGACGCACTTGCCAGCAGGGCCAGGGCATGGGCCATGGGGATCAGGCTAGGGGCGTCGCCGCCACCTTCCCATGGCCCGTCCCCAGCAGCGCCTGGCCGCCAACGCCCCCGGGCCGTTCTATGTGGATCGGACCTGCATCGACTGCGGCACCTGCTGGCAGTTCGATCCGGCCCACTTCGCCCCCACCGGCCGCACGTCCCACGTCTGGGCCCAGCCGCAGGGCGAGGGCGATACCCGCGCGGCGCTGCTGGCACTGCAGGCCTGCCCGGTGGCGGCGATCGGCACCAGCAGGGAGCTGCTGGCCCGGACCCCGGCCGATGGCTTCCCGTCGCTGGTGTGCAGCCTGCCGGCGGGGCAGGTGCACTACGGCGGCTGGGCGTCGCGCAAGAGCTTCGGGGCCAGCAGCTGGCTGATCACCCGGCGTCACGCCGATGGCCGGCCCGACAACGTGCTGATCGATTCCCCGCGCTGGAGCGGCGCCCTGGCCCGCCGCATCGGGGCCCTGGGGGGCGTGGGCCGGATCCTGCTCAGCCACCGCGACGACGTGGCCGACCACGGCGCCTGGGCCCGGCACTTCGGCGCCGAGCGCTGGATCCATGCCGCCGACGCCGACGCCGCCCCGGAGGCGGAGCACCGCTTCGCGGGAACCGACGCCATCGCGCTCGATGACGACCTGCTGGTGCTGCCGGTGCCGGGCCACACGGCCGGCTCGGTGGCGGTGCTGTTCGCCGACCAGGTGCTGTTCAGCGGCGACCACCTCTGGTGGGGTGTGGATCCCCCCGGGGTGGTGGCCTCCCGCCGCTACTGCTGGTGGGACTGGCAGGAGCAGGTGCGTTCGGTGGAGCGGCTGCTCGAACTGGACGTGCGCTGGCTGCTGCCCGGCCACGGCCGCTGGCATCACTTCGCCCCGGGGGAGTGGCGGGTGGAGCTGGAGAAGACGCTGGCGCGCCGTACGGAAGTGCCTGGCCTCTAACCCCTTGGGGTGCAGTGATGGGACGACCACGATGCTTGATCCCGATGCATTGCATCGGGGGCCGGGAGACGCGGTGGGTCCGGGGCACTGCCTGCAGCAGAGGGGATCGGTGGTTTTCGGACAGCGGCAGCTTCCACCGGTTGTTCACGGAACCTGGCGAAGCACAAGTTTGTCATCCTGCTTCAACAATCGCTGCAATCATCTGCTCAGCCCATGCGAAGAAATCTTCAGAGGGGTCGTCGGGCGGATTCAGAACAGACACCCCCGACACCCCTTCAACAGCACGACCCAAGGCATCCCCTTCGGCATCATCTTCGACCATTGCAACCCCAGCCCCTTGCGCTTCCCAGACGGCACCTTTGCTTTCATTCCGCACCGCTACCCGCACCGTTGCCTGTCCCACCAGGGCATTTGCCGTCGCTGCACCGGTCTGTCCTGTCGCACCTGATGACCCAACAGAGCTCACCATTTTTGATTGTCCTTTTGTCTGAACGTTGGCCTGTGCCTTTCCATGGGGATGCATGGGCAATGCTTTAGAATGTGCTGGCGGTCGGGCGAACAATGATTTCATTGACATCCACATCCGCTGGTTGAGCAATCGCATAGAAGACAGCTCGGGCGATCGCATCTGATGTGAGTGCCGTCTTGCGAAGTTCTTGTAAAAAATCCTTGCTGGCATTGTCCGTGATATCAGAGCCAAGTTCAGTTTCGACTACGCCAGGGGAGATCAGCGTGACACGGATGTTTTTTGACTCCTGACGCAGCCCATCGGAGATTGCCCAAACGGCGTATTTTGTGGCGCAATAAACTGCAGCAGTAGGTCCGACCCAATGGGCGGCGATCGAGGCCGTGTTGATAAAATGCCCACCGCCTTGCGCTTCCATGATCGGCAGTCCCGCTGCAATGCCATTCAAGACACCGCGGATGTTGACATTGATCATGGTGTCCCATTCCTCAACTTTCAGGGCATCCAGTCGTGATAGCGGCATCACGCCAGCGTTGTTGAAGATCACGTCAACACGCCCATATCTGTCTTTGGCAAAGTGAATGAATGCTTTTGCGTCCTCGCGATTGGCGACATCCACTGCTTTAAACTCTGCTGTGTGGCCCTGATCACGAATGTCCGCGACAATCTTCTCGAGCCGCTCTGTCCGTCGCGCTCCTAGAACAACGTTCGCGCCATTTTGAGACAGCAATCGAGCAGTCGCTTCACCGATTCCACTGCTGGCTCCAGTAATGACGACAACTTTTTTGTCAACGTTCAGCATGTTGCTTTTCCTGGCTGACTGGTTTGGACAGATTCACGGTAAAAGCAAAAGCAAGAAAGCAGAATCCATAGACCTCCCGGATTCTTGCCTAATCCTCCAAGCTGGGATTGCGTTGGTCGTCTATACTGCTGGGTGGAAGGTGATTCCATGAGTCGGTACACTCCCATGACACCTGAAACCATTTGCTCAGTCAGCCATCAAACTGAGATCACAAAGCAGTGCCAGGAATTGGCAGACCTGATCACTCGTCACACCGATGGCAAGGGGAATGGGTGTCATCAAACCGCGATCGCTCAACTGGAATTTCAGCGAGAATCTTCAGTTTCCACTGCACTACGCGGAGTTTGTGACCCGATCTTTGCAATTTTGGTTCAAGGCAAAAAGGAGCTGTTGCTGAATGACGAGATCTATCGGTATGGTGCGGCGCAATACCTGGTTGTTTCAGTTGATCTGCCGCTGACCGCATTTGTTGTAGAGGCGACGTCTGACAAGCCTTATCTGGGATTTAAGCTGACGTTAAATCCCTATCACCTCTGCGATCTGATGATTCAAGCCAGTGCGATTCAGCGTCAACAAGAAAATGCTGTGAGGGGCTTATTCGTCAGCACTACTGATATGCCGTTGCTCGATGGTGCCCTCAGGCTGACGAAGCTTTTGGATACACCACAGGATATTCCCATCCTGGCACCGCTAATCATTCGCGAACTCTATTACCGCCTTTTAACCAGTGACCAAGGCGCAGCGGTTCGCCAAATTGCCACATCGGGTAGCCATATGCAGCGAATCGCTGAGGTGATAAAACAGCTCAAGGATGATTTCACACTGCCATTGCGGATTGAGAACTTATCAAGGCAAGCCGGGATGTCTGCTTCCTCGCTTTATCATCACTTTAAAGCCGTGACATCCATGAGTCCGCTGCAATATCAAAAACAATTGAGACTCCTCGAGGCGCGCCGTCTGATGCTTGCTGAAAACGCTAATGCGTCCAATGCTGCCTATCAGGTGGGGTATGAGAGTCCGTCGCAATTCAGTCGCGAGTATGCTCGGATGTTCGGTGCGCCGCCGATTCAAGATATTGAACATCTACGGACAGCCTGAGCAAAGCCTGCATCCTTATGGGCGCTGCTGAATGTAGATATGATTTGCAGATGGGCATTCTTGCTTCAGGGCTGTTCGCGCATCGCCCCTGAGACATTCCTAAGTCCGATCAGCAACGTCTGCTTGTGATTGAGATTGAGATTGAAGTTGGATGAACGCGATTGCCGCCGAACAATGCATATGCAGCAAACGGTAAAAGGTACGAATTCTGGGTTGACGTTCGTCTGTCTCCGCTGATTTGGGGCGTTCGGACTCCAGGAGCTGCTTAGCGCTGTTTCCGTCGTTCCGCCCGCAGCATCGGGCTTCGAGCTGGTGTCGTTCATTCTGAGCGTCAGCCGCGCACCACACTTGAAGCAGGAAAAGAGGTAAAGTCACTGCACCATCGGGTCCCTGATCGCATGAGCCAGCCCGACACCTGAACTCTTTCGGCCTCACGTGACTCCTTAGTAGCTCCTTCATCTCTTTGAGTGGTCGAGACATGAATCCGTGGCAAGTTGGACTGTTCATGAGGCGATTCTCCAAGTGGAGCATCAACATCCTCGCCGTTTTCATGGTCGCGGGCGGGGTTCACCTTGCCTTTGCCGGAGACGACCAGGACGACAGCCTGATCGGGGCTGCCAACATCGTCCTTGGGGCGTCCCTCCTGTCCCTTGTGGATGATGAGCCAGTGCCCCGGTAGGCACCGATGGATCAGCCTGTTGATTCCGGTGGATAAAGCGATCCATGGGCATCGGCAAGGTCGCTGTTCTTTCATCGTCTTTCTTGGTGATCGGCGATGAGCTTTGTGCGATCTCCGATGCTCCAGCGTGCATGGCTCATTGGCGAACGTCCTGTTGTCAGGGAGAAGAGTTCCATGGCTGCCCATCAGCTGTCCCATCTGCGGAACATCGGGAACACCGTTGCGTTGAGACTCGGTGAGGTTGGGATCAAAAGCGAAGCGGAACTGAGAAGGGTTGGAGCGGCCCAGGCCTATCAGTTGATGGCTGCGCAATGCCCAGGAAAGCGCCTGCCAGTCTGCTACTACCTCTATTCGCTTGAGGGTGCGCTCCAGGACAGGCCTTGGGATGCTTTGTCTGAACAAGAGAAAGCTGCACTCAGGTTGGCGGCGGGCTTGCCCAGGTGACCATCAGAACATCAGATCCTCGCGTCACCCCGGATCCACCCGTCTGCGCCGCTGAACCTGAGATCATGGTCTAACGTTTGGACGGATGTTTAACGGCGTTACTCGGAAACGGAACGCGAGGATGAATCCTGTGAGCGCCCTGTGACTGTTTCCCTTCTCCGAATCTGAGGCCTTCCCTGTGAGGCCTGCCACCTGATGGACCCCATCACGCCTCTGCAGTGCCTGGACCAGGCGATTGGCAAGCGTCACCCAAGCACCCGGACCCTTCCTTGCATCGCTGGAGGACTTGGCGCATGAAACGGTCTGGTGGATGCCACTGTGGCGCCATTCGCTACGAGGTTGAGGGAGATCCCCTCACCCATGTGCTGTGCCACTGCTGCGATTGCCGCCGCCATGCCGGTGCCCCCGTCGTGGGTTGGACGATGGTTCCCGAGACGGCCCTGCGGGTGACACGCGGTGTACCCAGAATCTACCCATCGTCGCCGCAGGGTCGTCGACACTTCTGTGGCGACTGCGGCACTGGGCTCTTCTACTACAACCCTGAAGGGCTTCCTGGCATTGTCGATATCCAGAGCGCGACGTACGATGACCCGGAGGCCGTACCGGCGCGCATTCAGATCCAGGTGGCGGAACGCATTGCCTGGATGGAGCGGGCCCATGAACTTCCCTAGTTTGAACGCTTCCCTCCGCAGGAGTAGCCGCTGGCCAGCCATCCCGATCGACAACTCCTTTTGCACGACCCTCTGCTTGCCTCTGTCAACTCTCAAGCAAGGCGCCGATGGGCCCCGATGATGCTGGGATGATGGTTCGTCATGTGGTTTGAAGCGCTGACGGGATTGGCTGAGACATCCCCACAGGACGTGCGTCAGCAGATCTCCCTTGAGGGTGAATGTCTGAGGTCCCATGCGAATGGGAGGATTCTGGTCTGTGGACGGCTGGAAACGCCGTCGTTGGCGGAGTTGCGAGAGCGGGTTGCTTCCATTGGCTATCCGTCCGGCAAGCTGACGGTGCGCGAAGTGGTGGCCAATGTCCAGCATCTGCATGCCGACGAATTGAACGCCAATGCACTCTTTCAGGTGGCCTCTCAGTTCAATTTGCTTGAAATGGTGTCACCGGATGTGACGCCAGAGCGCGGCGTGGGGATTTATGAGCATGACCATACCCAGGGACCAGCGTGTGCCATGGCGGCTGGTGCCGGCACGATTTTTCGCAACTACTTCGCAGACGTCAATGGCCAAACCGGTCAATCGGCGGACAACCAGCTGGATTGCCTGGCGGATCTCGGCATCGCCCTGGGAAATGCAGAGGGTCGTCTCTGGGAGATGAGGAACGGATATCCCTTGGCCTCGCAGGCTGGCCTGGTTGAGATGGCTGAGCGTCTGACGTCAGCCGATGAAGCGGAACGCGACGGCTGGCGGCAGCTGCTGCGGATCGGCATTCAGTGGCGGACCCAGGTGACCCTGAAGGAGTGCACACACCTCGTTTCCCAGGCCTACGGTTCCGCCTTGCCCGTTGCCTATTCCAGGCATCCGTCGAACCTATGGGCCCCCTTCGCACGTCTGATTCTGGAAGCCTCCTATGAAGCAACGATCTGCACGGCCATCCTGAATTCGGCTCAGCATGGAAGCAACCGACTGTTCCTCACCTTGTTGGGTGGCGGGGCCTTTGGCAACGAATCCGACTGGATTCTGGCAGGCATCCAGCGAGCCCTGAACCTCTATCGCAACGTCGATCTTGATGTGGCCATTGTCAGTTACGGTGCTTCCCGTCCGCCTGTCAGACGACTGGCCAGTCAATTCTGATCATGGACGCTTTCATTGAGATTCAGGATGTTCATCTCTGTTGGGCGGAGGCGAGGGCCAGGCGCTGAGGTCTTCCTTGGTCAGGGCTGCTGAGGCTGCTCTCCGCGACCCACGGAACCTGTCCATTGTCGGGCGTCCAGCGCCCTTCTGATGATGGCCATCAACAGCCTCCGCTCTGCGCTGAGCTCGACCATCGACCCCCTGGCAGAGACCAGCTGGGCTTTCCAGTCGTTGGCCGCTCGCTCAACCGGGTCAAGGGTTACGGCCTCTGTTCTGTTTGCTGATCCGGTCGCCCAGCCAAGTTGGAGCGGCTTGGTGGAACGCTGGCGATACCAGACACCTGACGTTGGCCTGATCCTGCGTAAACTCTGCCCAGCCATGCCTCCTGGAGCGTGATGCCGCCTGAAACGCCCATCAGCACGACACGTTCCGCCCTGGCGTTGCGCTTTGCTGCCGGCACCGCCATGGGTGTCCTGATCGCTTCGGTGCCTTTCGCCGCTGGTCATCCCCTTCAGCTCAGCAGCCTGGAGATGCTCGCCGCCGCCCTGGTGATCAGCGCCTCCGGCGTGATGGGCTGTCTCTGGGGCGGTCGTTTTCTTGATGCCCTTTCCAGGGCACTGGATTCCACCTCCGTGTGAGGCTTCAGACTGCGCTCCATTCCGAGGACGAAGGCAGCCATGGCCTTCACGCGACTGCTGACCAATCTCTGCTCCGATCGTCTGGCCGAGAGTCGTGATTTCTATGTCTCGCTTCTCGGGTTCAAGGTGAACTACGACAGCGACTGGTATGTCCAGCTGCGCAGCCCTTCCCATCCGGAGCTTGAGCTCGGCATCATCGCCCGATCCCATGACCTCGTTCCGGCGACGTTTCAGCAGGCGCCAACGGGGATGTACCTCACCTTCGTCGTCCCCGACGTCGATGCCGTGCATGCCCGGGCCATGGCGCTTGGCCTGGCGATCCTCCAGGAACCCAGGAACGAGTTCTACGGGCAGCGGCGCTTCCTGACGGTGGACCCGAACGGTTGCCTCATCGACATCTGCAGCCCCTGCTGAGCGCCTGACCACCCCACCCGACAGGGAGCCCTGGTCGGCCATGCCCCCTGATGCCATGATGGCCATCATGCGATATCCGGAGAGTCACAAGCAGGCCGTGCGCCAGCGCATCCTCGAGGCCGCCGCCGAGGAGCTGCGCCGCCATGGCCTTTCCGGTATCGGCATCCCGGCCCTGATGAAGCGCGCCGGCCTCACCCATGGAGCCTTCTATGCCCACTTCCCCAGCCGGGATGCTCTGGTGGCCGAGGCCATCCGCACGGCTGCGGCCGACAGTGCCGCTGGCCCGCTGGCCGACGCCCTGCCCCTGCAGCAGAGCCTGGCCCACTACCTCTCCACCGAGCACCTCGCCCATCCGGAGCGGGGCTGCGTGATCGCGGCCCTCGGCGGTGAGGGATCCCGTCAGCCGGCCCCGGTGCGCTCGGCCTTCGCGGCCGCCGCCAGGGGGCTGCTGGCGGCGATCGAGCGCAAGCTCCATCCCCGCCGGCCGGCGCCGGAGCCCAGCGATGCGGCCCTGCGACTGGCCTCGGCGATGGTGGGGGCCGTGGTGCTGGCTCGCCTCGTGGAGGATCCCGCCCTGGCCCGCCGCCTGCTGGAGGCCGCCGCCTCAGCAGCCACGCCCGCCACCCCAGCCGCGGGCTGAGACGGGCCGAGCCGGCCCCGGGCAGCCCTCTCTTTTTTACCCTATTGGATGACGACCATCATGGCAGCCTCCGACCCCCATCCCGCCCTCGCGGCCGCCCGCGCCCGCGGTCCCCTTCCGCCGCCGCCGCCCCTCTCCCTGGAGGAGGTGCGCGCCATCGCCCTGGCCGCCGGTGCCGATGACGCCGGATGGGTGTCCCTCGACCATCCCGATCTGGCCGAGGAGGTGCCTCACGTGCTCTCCGCCATGCCCGGCGCCCGCTCCCTGGTGGCGATCGTGCTGCGCATGCACCCCGAGAACGTGCGCAGCCCCCGCCGCAACGTGGCCAACCTCGAGTTCCACCGCACCGGCCACGAGGTGGATGAGGTTGCCGCCCGCATCGCCCAGGCCCTTTTTGAGCGCGGACACCGGGCCATGAACCCGCCCATGGCCTTCCCCATGGACATGGGCTCCTTCCCCGGTCGCTCCTGGATCGTCTCCCACAAGCGCGTCGCCCAGGCGGCCCAGCTGGGAACGATGGGCCTCCACCGCAACCTGATCCATCCCCGCTTCGGCTCCTTCGTGCTGCTGGGCACCGTGCTCACCGATGCCGAGCCGACCGAGGCCCCGGCCGCCTTGGGCTACAACCCCTGCATCGACTGCCGGCTCTGCGAGGTGGCCTGCCCCGTGGGGGCCATCGAGCCGGGCGGTGGCTTCCGCTTCTCCGCCTGCTACGACCACAACTATCGGGAGTTCATGAGCGGTTTCGCTGACTTCGTCGAGGACGTGGTGGAGAGCCGCGACCGCCAGGACTTCCGCGATCGCGTGCCCCTGCACGAGGCCGTGACCACCTGGCAGGGGCTGGCCTACAAGCCCAGCTACAAGGCCGCCTACTGCGTGGCGGTCTGCCCCGCCGGCGACGACGTGCTCGGCGGCTTCGTGCACGACCGCACCGGCCACGTGCAACGGGTGCTGAAGCCGCTCACCGAGCGGGAGGAGACCATCTACGTGGTGGCCGGCTCCGACGCCGAGGCCCACGTCCGCCGCCGCTTTCCCCACAAGCGGGTGCAGCGGGTGCGCTCCAGCCTGCGGGCCACCCGCCCCCGGGAATTCTTCGGCGCCCTGCCGCTGATCTTCCAGCGGGGCCCGGCGACGGGATGGGCCGCCACCTTCCACTTCGATCTCAGCGGCCCCGAGGCGGTGCGTGGCACGGTGCGGATCGACGACGGCCAGCTCCAGGTGACCCCCGGCGAGCTCATCGGCACGGCCGATCTGCTGGTGCGGGTCGACGCCCGCCTCTGGCTCGCCATCGTCAGCGGGCGCCGCAGCCCGGTCTGGGCGCTGCTGCGCCGGCGGCTCAGGATCACTGGCGACCGCCGGCTTCTGACCCGCTTCGCGGCCTGCTTCCCGCGTTGATTTCCCCCATCCTTCCCATCCCTTCCCCTCCTCCCTTCACCCGAGCCGCGATGTCCTCCGCCCCGACCCGACGCCAGCGGCGCTTCCTGGAACGCTACGGACCCTGGGCCGTCGTCACCGGCGCCTCCTCCGGCATCGGCCGCGCCCTGGCCGTCGCACTGGCGGAGGCCGGGCTGAACCTGGTGCTCGTGGCCCGCGACCGCCCCCGCCTCGAGACCCTCGCCGCCAGCCTGATGGCCACCCACGGCGTGCAGGTGCAGGTCATTGCCGTCGATCTGGCCCGGGACGACCACCTCGGGACGATCCGCCGGCTCACCGATCCCCTCGATGTGGGCCTGCTGGTGGCCTCCGCCGGCTTCGGCAGCGCCGGCCCCTTTCTGGACGCGGACATCGCCAGCGAAACCGGGATGCTGATGGTCAACGGCCGGGCGGTGCTGCAGGCCTGCCACCACTTCGGCCGCCGCTTCCGGGAACGGGGACGGGGCGGCCTGGTGCTGCTCAGCTCGATCGCCGCCTTCCAGGGCATGCCCTACGCGGCCCATTACGCCGCTACCAAGGCCTATGTGCAGACCCTGGCGGAGGCCCTGCACGAGGAACTCCGGGCGGACGGGGTCGACGTGCTGGCCGCGGCGCCCGGGCCCACCCACAGCGGTTTCGCCGCCAGGGCCGGCATGGCGCTGGGGATGGCCCTGGAGCCCGAGGCGATCGCGCCGGTGATTCTCGCGGCCCTCGGTCGCCAGGTCACGGTGCTGCCGGGCGCGCTCTCCAAGCTGCTGAGCTGGCCGCTCGTGCCCCTGCCGCGCTGGGCGCGGGTGAGCATCATGGGCAGCGTGATGCAGGGCATGGCCCTCCACTGATGCAGAGCCAGTGATGCAGAGCGTCTGATGCAGAGCAGCGTCTTCACCGCCGTCCTGCTGCCGGTGGCCCTGGCCATCGTCATGCTGGGCATGGGCCTCAGCCTGGTGCCCGAGGACTTCCGGCGCATCACGCGCTACCCCCGGGCGGTCGCGGTGGGCACGGTCTGCCAGTGCCTGGTGTTGCCGCTGCTGGGGGCCCTGATCGCCCTGGTGGTGCCGATGGAGCCCGTGATGGCGGTGGGGCTGGTGGTCGTGGCCGTTTGCCCGGGCGGGCCGTCGTCGAACCTGATGACCTATCTGGCTCGGGGGGATGTGGCCCTGTCGGTGACCCTGACGGCGCTCAGCAGCATCATCACGGTGGTCACGATTCCGCTGTTCACTAACCTGGCCCTCCAGCATTTCCTGGGGGAGGGGGCCGCGATCGCCCTGCCGATCGGCACCACCATGCTGCAGATCGTACTGATCACCCTGCTGCCGACCGCCATCGGCATGGCCATCCGCCATCGCTTCCCCGGGCCGGCCCGGCGGCTGGAGAAGCAGATGGGTCGCCTGGCCGGGGGCCTGCTGGCGCTGATCATCCTGCTGCTGTTCATCCGCGAGGCCCCCAAGCTGCCAGGCTTTCTGGCCCAGATGGGACTGGCGATCGCCCTGCTCAACGTGTTGGCCATGCTGGCGGGCTTTCTGGCCGGCAGGTTGTTCCGCCTGCCCTTGGCCCAGCAGGTGTGCCTCGCGATCGAAGTGGGGATTCAGAACGGAACCCTGGCGATCGCCATCACCGCCGGCCTGCTCAATAACCCCGACATGGCGGTGCCGGCGGCGGTCTACAGCCTGCTGATGTACGTGTTCGGCTTCGGCGCGGTCCTCTGCGGCCGGCGCCTGATCCCCTCGGCCCTCCGGGCGTGAACTCCCTTGGACCATGTGCTGATCATCCACGCCGTGCGGGACTACGGGGCCTGGAAATAGGTGTTCGACGCGGCGGCCAGCCTGCGCCGTGAGGCCGGCGAGCGGTCGTTCCAGGTGCTTCGGGACGCGAGCGATCCCAACAAGGTGGTGCACTTCTCCCGCTGGGAATCGATCGCCGGGGCGAAGGCGTTCTTCGAATCCCCTGAGCTGGTGGAGATTCGTCGCCAGGCCGGTGTCGCATCCCCGGAGTTCCACTATCTCCACCAGCTGGAGGCGGGCACGCTGTGAGAGCTGGTTCCTTCCCCCCCATGAGCCCGATCTTCCCCGGTCGCTACGCATGCGTCGACGGCAACATGCCCCGCTTCGGCCTGGCCCGGGCAGGAACCCATCAACCGGCCACCGGCGCCAGGGAAACGGCGAGCCGCTGTCTCGGCCGGGACGGCGAACCCACCCCCTGAGATCAGCACTGCCAGAATGATTGTCGTTTCAGGAACTGCCGTGTCGCCTCTTCGAGCGCCTCTCGTCCCCATGGCCGCCGCCGGCCTCCTGGCCGCCCTCGGCGGCGCCCCCGCCCTGGCCCAGCAGCCCGGCCATGGGGCCCAGAAGGCGGTGTTCGCCACCAAGGCGGAAGCCGAAGCCGCCGCCAAGCACTTCAACTGCACCGGGGCGCACAAGATGGGCAATCAGTGGATGCCCTGTGCCACCCATGGCGAAACCAAAGGCGGGACGTCCGGCCACGGCTCCCACTGATGCCTGACCCAGTCGCGCCGGAGAATCCAACCACCGGCGGCGCCCCTCCCTCCAGCGGCCCCTCGGCCTGCGGTGGCCGGCCGAAGATCGTGGCCATCGGCATCGCCCCCCTGGGCATCATCTCGATCGGCATCGTGCCCATGGGGGTGATCAGCATCGGCGTCGTGCCGATGGGCGTCCTGAGCTTGGGGGCGGTGGCGATGGGGGTGATCAATGCCTCCGTGGTGGGGATGGGCATCCTGATCGCCGGCGTCAACGTGATGGGCGTCTGGTGGGTGGGGATGGAGGGGATGGGGCCCTACCGGCTGGGAAGCCCGAGCGGCCAGGTGCACCATCACCACAACCACAGCTCAGGCCAGGGCCAGCCGAACCTCTACGCCTACCCCAGCCGTGAGGAGGCCCTGAGGAAGGCCAGGGAGCTGGGCTGCGAGGGGGCCCACTCCATGGGCTCCCTGTGGATGCCCTGCGAGGAGCATCCGGGACCCTGATCTCAGCCCAGCGACTTGAACATCACCAGGGCGTCCACCTCCCCCAGCCGGGGGTGGCGGAAGGCCCCGGGCAGCCGGCCGATGGTGCGGAAGCCGTTGCGGCTCCAGGCGGCCACGCCGGCGGTGTTGGTGCTCACCACCAGGTTGAACTGCATCGCCGTGAAGCCCCGTCGCCGGGCCTCCTCCTGGGAGTGACGGCAGAGGGCATGGCCCACCCCCCGGCCCCGGGCGGCCTCGGCCACCACATAGCCGGCGTTGGCCACATGGGCCCCCAGGCACGGCTGGGTGGGCCGCAGGTAGTAGGTGCCAAGGATCGTTCCGTCCGCATCGGTGGCCACGACGGTGGCATCGACCGCCTCCACCCAGGCCCGCCGGGCCGCCTCGCTGTCGATCGCCGGGTCGTGGGGGAAGGTTTCGCCGGCCCGGAACACCGGCTCCAGCACCGCCCACACCGCCGGCCAGTCGCCAGGTTCGTAGGGCCGGAGGATCAAGCCGCTTCCACCACGATCGACTTGGTCACCGTACCGGGCAGATTCCGCGACACCGGGCAGACCTTCATGCGGCGCTCCAGAAAGGCCCGGCCGGGCCCATCCAGCTCGGGTGCCGGCCCCCCGTCGGCCGCCTCCAGCCGCACCTGGAACGTGCCGTCCACCGCCTCGATCATCCAGTCGGCGGAGGCTGTCACGCTCAGGATTCCCTCCACCGAGGCCAGGGGCAGATGCCGCTCGGCGGCGTTGGCCACCAGGTAATGGTGCTGGCAGAGCAGCAGCGACAGCAGGTAGAGCCGGAAGCCGGGGGTCCGCAGGCTGGGCTCCAGCGTCTGCCACGGCTCCTGCTCGCCGTTGCGGGCATCGACGCTGAGGCTGTCGCCGGCGGCCCCGTGGCGGCTGTGCAGGCGGAACTGGAACAGGAGGTGGGTCATCGCTGGGGGGAGACGGCGTGGGTGGGGGGACTGGCGGCGCTGGGGCTGCGCTGACGCTGGACGGCTTCGGCGCCCGTGAGCAGGGCCGATCCGACCAGCAGGGCGGCGAAGCCCTGGCGCAGGTGCCGGTCGGAGAGGTGGGGGGCCAGGGCCTGGCCGCCGACGGCGCCGACCAGGCCGCCGCCGATCAGGGGGCCCAGCAACGGCAGGCCGGCCGCCGGCCAGTGTCCGAGGGCCCCCAGGGCCACCAGGCTGTTGGTGGCGATCAGCACCAGGCTGGTGCCGCTGGCCAGGGGCATCGGCAGACCGGCCAGCAGCACCAGGGCGGGCACGATGGCGAAGCCGCCGCCCACGCCGGCGATGCCGGTGAGCAGGCCCACCAGCACCCCCTGGCCCGCCAGGGCCAGGGCCCCTCCGGGCCGACGGGATGCGCCGGCCGGTCTGCC
>NZ_JAGQBM010000030.1:0-32499 GCF_024345635.1 Cyanobium sp. Lug-B | reverse complement strand
AGGGCGGGGGCGTAGGTGCCGCCGGCCTCCTCGGCCAGCACGGTGGGGGTGAGGGGCTCGGGGCCGAGGGTGATCGGCGCCTCCGCCTCCCGGGGGATCGCCAGGCCCACCAGCCGCAGCCAGGGGGCCTCGGGGCCGGGGGCCGCCAGGGGACGGTCCGACCAGGGCTCGGCCAGGGGCAGGCCGCTGCTGGCGTACCAGCGGAAGCCGGGGGGCAGGCCCAGCTCGGTGGGGGCGCCGGGCCGCAGGCTGCGCAGACGCACCTGGTCGGTGGGGATGGGCCAGTCGTCGAGGAGGGCTTCGCCGAGGGGATCCCGCTTCGCCAGGGCCAGCAGCAGGGTGTGGAGCTCGGCGGTGCTGGGCCGGTTGGCGAACCAGTCCGCGAAGTCGGGATGACCCTGGAGAAGGTCGCGGAAGGCGGCGGCGGGGAGCAGCAGGGCCTCCACGTCGGTGGTGGCGCGCAGGTGTTCGCAGGGATCGCGGCGCAGCAGCCCGGCCCAGCCGGCCAGGGAGCCGGGGCCGAGGCGCTCGATGGTGCGCAGGCCCCGGCCGCTGGGGCCGGGGCCGAGGCTGCGCAGCTGGCCGCTGCAAAGCAGCAGCACACCCTCGGGCAGCATGTCGGGGCGCAGGACGGTCTGGCCGATGCGGAAGCGCAGGGGCTCCAGAAGCGGGTCGATGGCGTCGCGACGGGCGGGCGGCAGCCGGTCGAAGGGCGCGAAGTCGCTGAGCAGGCCGCTGATGGCTTCGGGGGAGGAGGTCATGGGCTGTCGTCCTCCTGCAGCAGGGCGAGCATCGCGTCGAGGGGCGGCAGCGGCTGACCTTCCAGGAGGAGCCGCACCCGCTGCTCGAGCCATTCCTCGAAGAGTTCGCCCATCATGCGCTCCCTGGTGGCGTCGTTCAACTCGGCCGGCAGGAACTGTTCAAGCCTCAGCACCACCCAGCTGTCGCCCGCCTGGAAGGGTTCGAACAGCTGGCCCGGGCGGGCCCGGCGCAGGCGGCTGACCAGGCTGTCGTGGCCGGTGGCGAGGGCCAGGGGGCCGATCTGGCCGCGGCAGTGGCGCTCGGGGCCTTCGGAATGGAGCGGGGCGAGGTCGGCGAAGTCGGCTTCCCCTTCGGCGATCTGGTGATGGAGCTCGGCGGCGAGGCCCTC
Source organism: Cyanobium sp. Lug-B (assembly GCF_024345635.1). Lineage (NCBI taxonomy): Bacteria > Bacillati > Cyanobacteriota > Cyanophyceae > Synechococcales > Prochlorococcaceae > Cyanobium > Cyanobium sp. Lug-B. The sequence goes on along the minus strand of NZ_JAGQBM010000030.1, from coordinate 31,349 downwards.
GCTGTCCACCCGCAGCAGCGAATAGACCACCTGGTCGAGCTCGGGCTTGCGCTGCAGGAAGCGCACCTCCACCTCGTCGTTCCAGCGGCAGCGCACCAGGCGCTGCAGGCGCCGCTTCTGGGTGGCGAGGATGCGCAGGTCGTCGAAGACCAGGCCGCGCTCCTGCAGCCAGCCGGGCACGTGCTCGTCGTCGGTGATACCGCGGCGCTGCAGGAAAGCGGCCATCAGGGCCTTCTCCTCCCCCACGCGCAGGGGGATGGCGTGCACGAGCTGGTCGAGCACCCAGGCGCGGGCCAGGGGATGGGCCTGGCCCTGCTGGCGGATGAGGCGGTTGAGCTCGGAGAGGGCCAGCCAGGGGCGGCCGGGCGGAAGCTCCACCACCGCCGGCTCCGGCAGGCCGGCGAGGGGTTCGGGCAGGGTGTCGCGGGGGGTGGTCATGGGGAGGACCTCCGGTGGGGCAGCTGGAGGCGATCGAGGGCGTCGGCCATCAGGTCCAGGCCGTTGTCGCGGCTCCAGGTGGCGCGGGCGTAGGCGAAGGCGGCGGCGCCCATGGCCCGCCAGGCGCCGTCATCGTCGACCAGGTGGAGCACAGCCCGGCACCAGTCGTCGGGGCTGCGGGCGATCAGCACCTCCTGGCCGTGGCGCAGGCCGGTGGCCTCGGCGGCCAGGGGGCTGAGCACCTGGGGGATGCCATGGGCGGCGGCGGCCACCACCTTGCCCTTGAGGCCGGCGCCGGAGCGCAGCGGCGCCACGAACAGGCGATGGCGGGCGTACACGGTGGCGGGATCGGCCACCCAGCCCTCCACCATCACTCCGGGTTCGGCGCCCCAGCGGGCGGCCAGGGCGGAGTCGAGGCCGCTGCCATAAAGGTGAAGGCGCAGTTCGGGCCGCTGCTGGAGCAGGGCGGGCCACACCTGCTGCAGGAAGGCCTCGACGGCGTCGCGGTTGGGGGGGTGGCCGTAGCTGCCCAGGAAGGCGAGGCCGCTGCGGCCCTCGAAGGGGGCGGGGGTCTCCGGGCCCTGCACCACCCAGGGGCAGGGGGCGGTGGCGGCCTCGCCGAGGGTCTCGGCCTCGATCACCGCCCGTTCCACGTCGGAATAGCTGAAGGTGAGATCCACCTGGCGCATCACCGCCAGCTCCTGGCGCTTCACCTCCTCCACCGCGTCGAGGGCCCGCCGGGCCGCCTCGCCCCCCAGCCCCTCGGCGCGGGCGGCCCGCAGCTGGCGCAGGTGGTGCAGGTCGGCGTTGCAGAACAGCAGGCGGGCCTGGGGGGCGTGGCGCTGGATCAGGGGCAGGGCCGCGGCGGCCACCGTGTACCGGGTGAGATAGATGAGGTCGAACTCGGCGCCCCGTTCGGCCAGGACCTGCTCGAGGGAGAGCACGAAGGGGGCGTGGAGCACTTCGATGCCGCGGCGCTGAAGGTCTTCGCTGTAGTTGGCCAGCCAGGCGAGGTTGAGGGGCACCAGGGTCACCTTCCAGCCCAGGGCCTGGAGCAGCTCGATCTCCACCAGGGCGGCATGGCTGCCGGCGTCGCGGTCGGGCCGGGGGGTTTCCTGGTCGAGGAACAGGGCGCGGCCCAGGATCCCCCGGTCCTTGATGGCTTCGGCGCCGGCGTGGCTGGGCTCGCCGCTGGGCTCGAAGGCCCCGGCCCATTTCTGCTGAAACAGGGGGCCGTTGACCGATTGAAACCGCTTGAGCCCCGTGCCGGCGGCGGTGTCGGTGCCGCAGCTCCTGCCCTCGTGGTGGATCACCCGGGCCAGCGGGGCGTAGCGCACCGTGTGGCCGGCCTGGCGCACCTTGAAGGCCAGGTCGGTGTCCTCGTAGTAGGCGGGGGAGAACTCGGGACTGAAGCCCCCGAGGGCGTTCCACAGCTCGCGGCGAACGGCGAGGGCGGCGGCGCTGACGTAGTCCACCTGGCGGGCGTAGGCGACGCGGGGGTCGTGGGGGTTGCCGCCGCGGCCGTAGTTCCAGGGCGCGCCGTTGCCCCAGACGATGCCGCCGGCTTCCTGCAGGCGGCCGTCGGGGTAGAGCAGCTGGGCCCCCACCAGGCCGGTGTCGGGCCAGCGCTCGAAGGGATCGAGCAGCTCCTCCAGCCAGGCGGCGCAGGGTTCGGTGTCGTTGTTGAGCAGCACCAGAAAGGGGGCGCGGGCGGCGGCGGCGCCGCTGCAGCAGGCCTGGTTGAAGCCGCGGGCGAAGTCGTGGTGGATGACGCGCACCCCGGGAGCCTCGGCAGCCAGGGCCTCGGCGGTGCCGTCCGTCGAGCCGTCGTCGACCACCAGCACCTCGAAGGGGACGCGGGTGGGGGCGTAGGCGATCGCCGCCAGGCAGCGGCGGGTGACGGCGTACTGGTTGTGCACCGGGATCACGATCGACACCAGGGGATCGGCGGCGATCGGCAGGTGCAGGGGCTGGCGCGGCACGGCGCCGCCGTCGGGGCCGGGTTCCAGGCCGCGGCCCTCGCGGGGCAGGGGGTGTTCCAGCAGGCGCTGCAGCAGGGGCAGGTCGGGGGGCAGGGGGGTGCCGTGGGCGTCGGCCCAGGCGAGCCAGATGCGCAGGCTGCGGTAGCGCTCGCGGGCCAGGGGGGCGAACTCGTCGGGGAAGGGGGGACGGGCGTGCTCCTGCAGGGCGGCCCAGGGAGTGAGGTGGAAGGGCAGCAGCTCGAAGCGCTGATCCAGCACCTGGCCGGTGGCGGTCTCCAGCTGCAGGTGGTGGATGGCGCCGTCGCTCAGGGCGGTGGGCAGCAGTTGCTGGAAGGGCCAGGGCCCCTCCGGCAGGGGGGCGGGGGGCGCGATGGGCAGGCTGGTGGCGCCATCGAGGCGCAGCAGCAGGGGCTCGGGGCCCCGGCCCCAGCCGTGCAGCAGGGGGGCCTCCAGGCGAGTGAAGGCCCCGTCGCGCACCGGACCGTGCTGCCGCTGCTGGTCGATCTGGGCGTAGGTGGCCGCATCGAGGCGCATCGGACTGCCGGCCAGCTCGACGCCGCCCTCGGCGGCCAGCACCCGCAGCACCAGCCCCTGGCCATAGGGGGGCAGGGGATGGGAGGGCCCCCACCAGAAGCGGAAACCGCAGGGCTGGGCGAGGCCCAGGGGCTGCAGATCGGGCCGGGCCTGAGCCGCCGTCAGTTCGGCGACCAGCCGGCGCTGGCCGGGAACGAGCAGGTCGTCGATCAGCAGCTGCAGGCGCAGGGGGGGGGCGTCGGGCTGCAGGGGCCAGGGGCAGGCCCAGCCGCCCAGTCCGCCCTCCGGACTCCAGCCTTCGAGGCGGCCCACCAGGCCGGGGCGACGCCACTCAGCGAGGGAGGCTCCGCTGCCTTCCAGGGTGCCGGGCGGCTCGGCGAGCATCGCAGCCATGCTGGAATCGTTGGCGGAACCTTATTGCCCCTGTCCCGCTTTGTCTCGTTCCGCCATCGACACCGCGGGCGGCGATGGCGGCGAGGCTGGCGTCTGGGTGCCGCTGCGGCTGCTGCGGCAGCTGGCGCTGCCCTACCCGGCGTACCACCAGCTGATCGCCTCGCTGCGGGTTGGGGCGGATGGTGGGGACGACTCCCTGCTGGCGGAGCTGACCGACGCAAGTGCGGCAGCCCTGCGCGAGGCGCTGGAGCAGGGCCACGTGGAGTTGGCCCTGGCTGCCCACGATGATCTGCTGGGCCACGTGATCGAGCTGGCGGCGTCGCGGCCGGCGGTGGCGGCGGTGCTGTGGCAGCGCTACGGCGAGCTGCTGGGGCAGCTGGCGGGCCAGGTGCACGGGCGGTTGGTGCCCCGCAACGGGGAGCCGGTCGACTTCAGCCTTCCCGAGCGGGCCGGTGATGCCGAGCTCTGCCTCCGGATGGCGGGGATTCTCGAGCCGACGGCGGCCCAGCCCTGGGCGGTGCCCGACTGGCTGCCGGTACTGGAGCAGCAGCTGGTGCAGCACGGGGCCCTGGCCTGGCAGCAGCGGCTTCGGACGGACGCCGACGCCGCGGGGCCCTGCCTGGATCTGTTCCTGCGCCTGGCCCAGCTGCTTGATCCGGTGCCGGCCTGGGTGGATCTGGCCTGGCGCGCCGCCCTGGAGCGGTTGATCGAGGCGCTGCCGCCCGCCGGTGCCCTGGCGGAGGCGGACCTGGCCCGGCTGGTGGAGCGCGTGGGTCGGTTACCGGTGGCGGCGGAGCAGCGGCCGGCGTTCGAGGCGGCGCTGCTGCGGGCCCGCTTCAGCCTGGAGCTGCTGCAGCAGGGCCGTGGGGTCAGGCGCCCCGGCGCCGGCGAGGGGGTGGAGGTGTTGGAGGCGGAATGGCTGGAGGAGGAGGAACGGCCCGGCCCGGCGCCGGCGGCCGCCCTGCCGGCGGTGGAGTGGCGCCCCGGCACCCTGGTGGTGGAGCTGGATCCGCTGGAGCTGCAGCTGCTGCAGCGCGCCGAAGGGCCGGCCGAGATCCTGGAGGAGGCCCTGGCCGAACTGCGCCGCCGCCATCACGACAGCGACTTCTGGGGTGCGGCGGCTGTGGAGGGCCCCGAACCGGCGGACACGCTGGAGTTGCTGCGGCGCTTTGAGCGGGAGGCCGGCTTCTACGCCACCACCCATGCACCGCTGGAGAGCCTGCGGCAGTGGGCCCGGCCGGCGCTGCAGGCCCTGCTGCAGGCCCAGGTGTGGAGCGGCGATGGGGCCACCCTGGAGCTGTGGCAGCCCTGGGGGCAGGCGGGCCAGCGGCGGCAGCCGCCCGGCGGCACCGCCCTGCTGGAGCGGCTCGGCGGCGGCGAGGTGGTGCTGGTGGGCGAGGGGCCCGAAGCGGTCGCGGCGCTGCAGGAGGCGCACCGGGCCGGCCGGCTGTTCGCCGGGGGGGCCTTCGGCCTGCGCTGCCTGGCGGTGCCCCAGAGCCGCCACCCGCAGCGGCCCGCGGCAGGCTTCGAGCACAGCCTGGAGGCCCTGGTGACGGCGGTGGAGGCGCTGTACCAGGAGCGTCCGTTCACGGTGCTGCTGGCTGGGGGCGGGGCCTATCGGCTGCCCCTGGTGCAGGCCATCGGCAGCCGCTACGGGGTGCTGGCGGTGGCGCTGGCCTCCCCCCTGGCGGCGTGGCTGGGGACTGAAGCGGTGGCGGAGCCGGGCCGATGAGCCAGCCGGACCCCAGGCCGACGGACTGGCGGGCGGTGATCGCGGCCCACCGGGTGGAGAGCCACGAGCCGGCGGCCTGGCTGCGCTATGGGGTGGCCCTCAGCCAGCTGATCGAACCCTCGGCCCAGGCGCGGCAGCAGCAGCAGCAGGTGGGGCTGGCCTTCGCCCACGCCGAAGCCCTGGGCGCCTCGAAGGAGGCTGTGGCCCTGGGCCAGCGCCAGGCGACCCTGCTGAGCCTGGTGGAGGCCCTGGCGCTGGCGGGCGCCGAGGGGGCGGCGGCGGTGCTGGAGCGCCTGGCCGACGGGCAGTGACGGGCAGCTTCTCCGGCTGACTGAGGTAAGGGTTCGCGCCGGAGGTCACCCATGGATGCCCTGCTGACGTCGGGATGGCGTCCACCGACGGTCCGCAGTTGCGGGCGGCGGAGGGGGCTGGTTGGCAGGCTGCAGCGTTGTGTACAGCCTGTACAGGGTCGGCGTCAACGGCACTTAGGATGACGTCATCTGATGACGGTCATGTCATGCGGACCATCGTGGATCTGCCCGAGGGCGAGCGCGATCAGCTGGATGCCCTCTGTTCCCAGCGGGGCATTTCCCGGGCCCAGGCGCTGCGGGAGGCTCTGACCCTCTGGCTGGAGCGGGAGCGTCCACGCCACCGGGAGGTGTTCGGGCTATGGAGCGACCGGGACCTTGATGGGGTGGCGCTGCAGCGGCGGATTCGGCAGGACTGGGACCCGCACTGATGGGGTTGCTGCTCGACTCCAACATCCTGATCGATGTGTTGCAGGGCCGGGATGTTGCCTTGGAGTGGATCCAGGCGCAGCCGCGCTGTTCCATCAGCGTGATCACCTGGATCGAGGTGCTGGTGGGTTGTGGCCCGGGCGAGAGCGAGGCGGTGGAGGTGTGGTTGCGGGGGTTCCACTGCCTGCCGCTCGATGGCGCCGTGGCCAGAGAGGCGGTGGACTGCCGCCGCGCCCTGGGGTTGAAGGTGCCGGACGCCATCATCCTGGCTACCGCCCGTTGCCATCAGTTGCGGCTGGCCACGCGCAACAGCCGGGATTTTCCGGAGCAGCTGGCCGACGTGGTTGTCCCCTACACCCTCTGAAGGTCGCCGTGGCCAGCAAGCGCAGCCTCAACGCCCGCAACCTGGAGGCCCTGGGGGCCGCGGCGCTGGCGGAGCTGCTGATGGAGGTGTCCAGTGGCCAGGCGGTGATCCAGCGGCGGCTGCGGCTGGCACTGGCGGCGGCGGAGGGGGCCGGCGACGCCGCCCAGGAGGTGCGCAAGCGGCTGGCGGCGATCGATCGGGCCCGGACGTTCATCGGCTCGGCCCGGCGCCCGGCGCTGCTCAGTGATCTGGAGGCCCAGCTGGGGGCGATCACCGGGCCGATCGCGGCCGAGGACCCCCGGGTGGCCTGCGAGCTGTTGCTGCGGTTTCTGGAGATTTCCGGCGGGGTGCTGGCGCGCTGCTCCGACGGCACCGGGGCGGTGATCGGTGTGTTCGAGCGGGCCGCCGGGCAGCTCGGGACGCTGGCGGTGGCCGCCCGGCTGGCGCCGGAGGCCCTGGCCGAGCACGCCGCCGAGCTGCTGCTGGAGAACGACCATGGCCAGTTCGATGGGCTGGTGTCGGCCCTGCAGGAGGCCCTGGGCGACGCCGGCCTGCGGCGGCTGGAGGGCTGCTGCCGCGAACGGGGGGCCCGCGATGGCAGCGGGCTGCTGCTGCAGATCGCCGAGACGCGGGGGGATGGGGAGGGCTACCGGGGCCAGTTCAGCGCCGCGGATCTGCGCCGGCGCCCCATCGCCGCCGACGTGGCCCGGGTGCTGCTGGCCAATGGCCGGGCGGCCGAGGCCCTTGAGATCCTCGATGGCGCCGGCACGGAACCGGCGGGGCGGCTCGATGGCGTCTGGCAGGACACCCGCGTGGCCGTGCTGGAGGCCCTCGATCGCCCCGCCGAGGCCCAGGAGATGCGCTGGCAGTGGTTCTGCCGCACGCTTTCGATCCCCCACCTGCGCGACTTTCTGCGGCGCCTCGAGGCCTTCGAGGACGGGGAGGCGGAAGAGCGGGCCCTGGGGGTGGCCGAGCGGCACCCGAACCGTCTGCTGGGACTGGAGTTTCTGGTGGGGTGGGGGGCGCTCCCCCGGGCCGCCCGCCTGGTGCTGGCCCAGGCCACGGCGTGGGACGGGGAGGCCTACGGGATCCTCAGCGCCGCCGCCGAGCGGCTCAGCGCCGACCACCCGCTGGCGGCCACGCTGCTGCTGCGGCCGATGGTGTGGGGGGCGCTGGCGATGGGGCGCTCCAACCGCTACCGCCATGCCGCCGAACACCTGCGCCACTGCGACCGGCTGGCCGACCGCATCCACGACTGGCAGGGCCATCCCGACCATGCCGCCTTCGTGGGGCGGCTGCAGGAGGGCTTCGGGGGGCGCTGGGGCTTCTGGAAACTGGTGGAGGCGTAAATGCTTAGGGTTGCTGTTGGTGGGGATGCGTTCGGTGGGGTGGGGTCGGCAGCTGGATCCGGCATTCTGTACAGGCTGTACAGGTCTGGGATCCGGCCGGGCGGACAGGACCCGATGGCCTTGAAGCCCCGGGGATGGATCAGCGTCAGCCAGCAGCTTTGCCGCAAACCCGTAAGGACGCCTTACGACAAGGAGGGTTCCGGCCTAGGGTGAAGTCCAGTGATTGGTTGGCCAGCGATGCCAGCGATGGAGATCGCCACACTCACCGCCAAGGGGCAGGTCACGGTGCCGAAGGCGGTGCGTGAGGCCCTGGGTTTGCGGCAAGGCGATCAGCTCAGCTGGGAGTTGGAGGACGGCTCGGTGCGCGTGCGGGCTGTGGCGCCGTTGGATCTGGTCTATCTGCAGGGGCTGGAGAGCAGCCTGGGCGAGTGGAGCAGCCCGGAGGATGAGGAGGCGTTCCGCGATCTATGAGCCCCTTGGAGAGGTACGCGGTGGTGCGCGTGCCGTTCCCCTTCACGGATCGGCAGGCCCAGAAGCTGCGGCCGGCGTTGGTGCTCTCCCAGAGCGACTTCCAGCGTGGCTGCGGCCATCTGCTGCTGGCGATGATCACATCGGCGCGGCAATCGTCGTGGCCCCTCGATTGGCCTCTGGAGGATCTGGAGGCCGCAGGACTGCCCCAGCCCTGCCTGGTGCGCTTCAAGCTGTTCACCCTCGACGAGCGGCTGGTGTCAGGGGGGCTGGGTGCTTTGGCCGCCGCCGATCGCGCCGGGGTGGAGGCCCAATTGGGCAAGCTCCTGCCCACCGCGTCCTGAACGCTGCCAAGGCCGCCTTGTGGAGGTGGTTCGGCGGATGGATCCAGCCACGCAGGCTTCAGTACTGCCTTCAGTACTGAATTGCGGCTAGGGTGTGGGGCAGGGGATGGCCCTGGCGTGAGATGGATCGGGTGAACGGCAGTCACCTCAGCTCCAGTGAGCTGAAGCGGCGCGGCATCGCCGCCATCGAAGAGGCCCTGCAAAGGGGCCCGGTGCATCTGATGAAGCGGAACCGCACGGCCGGGGTTGTGCTCAGTGAACGCCAGTACCAGCTGCTGTGTCAGCGAGCGGCCCTGGCCCCGCCGCCTGAGGTTTCGGCGTTGGAGTGGCTGATCAGCTGCCCCACGGCCGCGGAGGGCCGCACCAAGGAGCAGATCGATGCGGCGCTGCAGGAGGAACGCGACTGGTGATCGCCTTTTTTGATGCCAGTGCCCTGATCTACGTGCTGGAGGGCCGCGAGCCGTGGGTTCATGGCGTCAAGCAGGCGCTGGCCGAGCTGGTCGCCAGCGACCCAGGCATGGGAACGGCCGTCAGCCGCCTGAGCTGGTTGGAATGTCGTGTCGGCCCACGGCGTCGCCGTGATCCAGCCACCCTGGCCATCTTTGATGCCTTTTTCTGCCGTACGGATCTGATCTGGGTCGAGCTCACGGCGGCCGTGGTGGAGCTGGCCACCGATCTGCGCGGGCAACACAGCCTGCGCACGCCGGATGCGCTGCAGGCCGCCTGTTGCCTGCAGCTGGGTGATGAAGCGGTGATGATCACCGGCGATGCGTCGTTTCGGCAGGTGCCGGGGCTGCGGTTGGTGGTGGTGTCCTGAGCCGTTCCGCTGACTGGCTGCATCAGGCGTCAGCGGATCTGGACCAGGCCATGGACAGTGCCGAGGCGGGACATGCCAGCAGGAGTAGGCAGCGACCTCGATCGGCCCTGGCCACTGGAGCTGCTGCCGTTCAGCTGCGACGCGCTCGTGCTCACACCAGAGGAACACGACACCCTGATGGCGTCCGGGTCACGCTTCGCGGGAGAGCTGGGGCGGGATGCCCGCTGGGTGTGGTCCCTGAGGGCGGCCGAGCACTCACCCTTCAGCGGCCCGCCTCCATCGCCGGTGCAAGATCGGTGTGGATGAAGTCATCGCCCTTGTACAGAAGGGGTGCAGCGAGGGATTTCGCCAGGGCGTAGGAGAAACAGTCGCCCAGATTCAACCCGGCTCGATGGCGTCCCTTGCCGAAACGACGAAAGGCCAGGCGTGCGAGTTCCGCCTGGTCGCGGTCGAAGCTGACCACTTCGATCTCTGCGGCGGCCACAAACACATCCAGGTCTCCTTGGCCATCGGCGCCAAAGCGGGCTTCGAGAACGATGGAGAGTTCGAGCAAGGAAGCAGCGGACATCCGCCGGAACTTGGCAGATTGGATGGCCTCATTGAAAGAACGACGCTCCGGTTCGTTCTGCAGAATCGCAAGGATGGCGGATGAGTCAATCACCATCCGCCCGGCAGTCCAATGGCGTCGTAGCCGAGGATTTCCTCGGGCGTGCGGTTGTCCTTCCGTGGTCGCGCTGCACTACGCAGGGCGATCTCATCGAGGCGATCGGCCAGGCTCGGGCGCCCAGCGGCCTCACGCTGCTGTTGTTTGAGGCGTTGCAGCCGTTCCTGCAGGGCTTGAATGACGGCATTGGTTTTGTTCTCCCCCGAGAGGGCAGCCACCTCCCCAGCCAGGCGATCGGCCTCTGGGTTGCGGATGTTCAGCGCCATCAGGCCAGCGTGTAGACAACCGACATTCAGTGTAGACGCCCCCTGGGCTTGCTTGGTCTGCCGCAGGCGTGCCTGTGGGTGCTGGTGGGATTCGTGGGCGAATCCGGTCCTGGTGTTTGCGGCCAGGAGCCATGGGCGGGGCCAGGCCCCACCCACGGCAGTGGGACAGCGATGACGTCCTGCAGGCATCGCCTTGCTCGCCAAGGCTTTGCCGCCGCCAGCCTCAACGCCCGCAGGCCGGCAACCCAGGCATCAGCTTGAGCTGCTGCTGAGCGGGGCACCCGGGAGGAGGCGGTCATAGGAGGCCAGCAGGTGTTGGGGAATGACGGGGTCAGGTCGAGTGCTGCGGCGAGGCGGCACGCGGAAGCGCTGCTGCAGGAAGGCGAGCACCCGCTCAAAGGACGCCACCCGCACCGCCACGTACAGCGCCTCAACCATCAGCCGGGCTGCGCCGTCACGGTCACCGCTGGCCAGCAGGCACTGCCAGAAGTTCCACCAGTGCTCATCCGGGAAATGGTGGCGATGACAGCGGCAATGCACAAGGCCCTCGGGCCATGGCTGCCGGTGCCATAGGCGCAGGGCCGCTGGCAGACCCATTCACTGCCGAGGTAGACGATCAGCCGGTCATGGTGCAGCCGCGCCGTCACCTGCCGCACTTCGATCGTGCTGGTGCTCACCCCCAAGGAGCACAATTCGTGGTGGAGGGTGCCTTGTCGTCGTCTTCGCCGCAGCAGGCCTCCTTTGGGGGCGGCTCGGCAGGAAGCCTGGGGTGAAGGATGTACCGACTGATGACAGGGTAAATCATTGGCTTCAACAACATCTGTGCGGTAAACGTGAGCACAGGCAGAGCCAGCCGCAAGACGAAACGCACCGGGCGCCGCCGTGCCTGACTGGGATCGAGAAGTTTGCCGACGGCGAAGCCGACCAGCGAATCGACGCGTGCCAGGATCTGATCCGCAATCAGTTTGCGGCGCTTCTCATGAACGGCGCTCATGAGAAGGCTCAGTTCTCCTCCTAGGTCACGCTTTCGAGCACCATCGGCCTTCGTCGTTCTGGGCCTGGCCAGCGGTGCCAGCCTTTGTCGGGCCGCCTTCCAGGCGTCGGTTTCACAGTCGCCATAGCCGTCGGAGGTCCGTTCCAGGCTGTGGGGTCGGGCCGGCACGGCTGGAACCGTGGAGTCCGCCGGATCACTACTCGCTCGGTCATTTCTCGGACATGGCTTCGGCCAGTCGATCAACGGCATCAATGCATCAAGAGATCGGTAATCGTTGATCAGATGATCGAAACTTCCTTGGCGCAGTTTCTGACGCGCATTAAGGCGACCGATGTTGTAGTCATGAGCTAGAAACTGAAATTCCAGAAATCCACCGAAAGCCGAAAATGTATCGCCAACCAATGTGGCCTCGGTGGCGGTGACGGTGAGCAGCTGGCCTGTGAGGCCCTCGGTGACCCATTGCTGAAACCGCGACTGACCGAAGATGGCACTGATCAGCCCGGTCGCCATCGCGAGAAGATCATCCTCGGTGTTGAAGAACGGATCGGCATCGATGGTTCGCTTGCCGGGTGCAACGAACAGGTAGCTGCGGTTCAGATCCTGTTGCCCTGTACCGATGGCTTCGATGAGGTTGGCCGCCATCCCCACGGGCTCGTTTTCGAAAACGCCGCCATCGGTATAGAGATAGTTGCCGCCATAGAGCTGGTCGCCGGCGGAGGATTTACGGCCGCTGTCCCTCGTGGCCATCATGCTCTTCTTCGACCCGCCGGATCGGACGATGCGCCGGGCCCGGAACGCAAACGGAAAAGCCCCTGAGGACAACGCCATCAAACGAAGAATTCCCCAGTCGCAGGTCTGCATGGGGCACCAGGTCACCTTGCCGTTGGTCATCTGCGGCTCCATTTCCGACAGATGGATCGTTTCGGCAGGGCCGGGATGGAGGGAGCCTGGCGGATCAGCCTCCGCCGGCTGACGCTGCAGGCGGCAGACGAATTGATCCTTGTAGCGGGAATAGGCGAAGGAATCGTTGTACTTGGAGCCGGGGATTTCCTGTTTGTAGCCATTGAGGTTGGACATCGCGATGCCCAGCAGCAGGGATTTGTCTGCAGCCGGGTGGAGATCCAGGGCCTGCGAGGGATCATCGGGAATCGCCTTCTGGCCGATGTCGTCAATAACGTCGGAGCTCAGCAGGGAATACTTGTGCTTATCCGGAGTGACCTTGAGGAGTTTTTCAATGTTGATCTGACAGACCCAGGCGTTGAACAGGGGGTTGCGGTGATATGGCTGCCGTAAGGCCTCGCCACCGTAATACAGCTGTCGGCTCAGGATGGCGGCTGTCATGGCTCCCGCCGAGGCGCCGGTGATCACATCGATCTCTACACGCTCTGGATGATCGGCACCGACAGACTCGTTATGCAGGGCGATGGCCTCCAGCACCTCATACATCACCCCGGCTTCATAGCTCCCAAGCGAGACGGCTCCTGAGATCACGATGGCAAGCTTGCGAGGCATCGAATTGATTCAGTTTTCTCAACCTTGTGAGGTTGATAAGTGGATGTCAAGCGCAAGGCCAAATTTGTGAGCGCCCGTTACATCCTTCTCAAGCTTTCTCGATCAAGCTATCGCGATCGACAGGTGGCCAACCCCGGCATCAGGCGGCAGATGGGCTGATGTAGCGGTGCGCCTGGCGGCAGCCAGAGGGGGCTGGCGCCCTGAAACGCGGAGAGGCCGATCACCAGGGCCCACAGCCAGGTGAGACGGGGACCACCGGGAAGGATCATCGGCTGTGAAGCGATGGGGGCTGTGGGCTACACCCTGGCGGCGACAGGGTAAAGCTCCTGCATGGACGGAACCTCTGCGAACACCACGGCTTCCGCTTCCTCCAGCTCTCTCCGGTGCGCCTGAATCAGCTCGGCCACCCTGGCTGAACGCCGCTGCATCACATCGGGATGGCGAGGAGTGAAGGCAAGGCCATGCTCCTCGTCCAGTCTGGCCAGGCCGAAGGATTCCAGAAGCTCCTGGGAACGCCCAAGATCTTCGTAGCGCAACAGGACGTCCCCCCCCGACAGGCGATGACCGAAGGGGAAGGGCTTCGCCAGGGGCAGCCACTTCTGAAGAAAGCCCACGACGTAGCGAACCTTGCGGTTCAGCCATTCAGAGACCTGCTCGCTGGTCATCACAACGCCGGCCTGGTCGATCAGCCGCCAGGCTTCTTCAAGGACTTCGGCTTCGTGATAGAGATAGATCCGCTCCAGGGCAAGACTCGCTTGCTGCAGGAGCTGCCGATTTTCGTTCAGTTGCTCCAGCTCAAGCCAGGACACCAGGGCATGGAGCGGCCGCCGCACCTGGACCAGCCGCACCATGCCCATCGGTGGCTCGAAGGTTGCATCCTCGAGATGGAAGTCGTGCGACTTCAGCAGCCTGAGGTGGGGCTGACGGCGATCCCGCGCGAAGTGCCAGTAGGCCGAAACATGGCAGGGGCTGGTTCTGCAGCAGCCTGGCTCTTGATAGCCTTCGCAGTAGGAGAAGTGATCGCCGCAGGCCCTGGCGAAGAGAGACTTCAGATAATGGTGGCCACTGCGCGGCAGAGAGCGGCCTTCCACCAGCCACATCCCCGGGAGGCGTGGATGCTCCGCGGAACAGGCATTCAGATGCAGTTCGGTCAGGGTCTCGATGGTCGCGGCAGGTGCTGTCTCGGAATGCTGAGCCGACAGCCAGGATCTGATCACTGCCTGGGCCGCTTGCCACTCGCCCTGGAGCAGGGCGTCACAGGCCCTGGAGCGGGCCTCGTTCCAGCGAAGCGCGGCCTCTGATCGTTGACCCATGAGATCAGCCGCCTTGGTCTGGTCTGCTGCCGCCAGAGCTTCCTGAAGGCTGGCCTCCACGATCTCGAGCTGGGCCGCCTTCACCTCTGCCTCCCTCGCCCCCTCCTTCCGGGCCTGGAGGAAGGCCAGGAAGGCCTGCTGGAGCTGACGCCCCTGCTCCGGGCCTGGCTGAAGGGCGCCCATCAGCTCACGGGCGTGCCGGAGCCATTCCCCTGGATCGCTGCTGTCGAACGCCTCCTGGCCCATCGCCACTGGCCGCATGGTCCGCTGATCATGGCGTGGACGCTCGGGCCTGATTCACCAGGCGTCAGCCCCGTAGCCCATCCGCACACATAGCTGCCCCAGCGCCCGGGAGGTGGCGGGATCGGCCAGTTCGGCGCGCACCGCGTCCGGCAGGGGGCGGCGCGGGCGGGGTTCGATGCGATCGGAGCTGCGGCCGCTGTCGCCGCTGAGCTTCCGGGTGGCGAAACGCTCCAGGGCTGATACGTCACAGGGAAGGCAGAGGGCATCGCAGAGCTGCCGGAATACGGGCTCCGGCTGGCGACAGAAGGCTTCGTAGTGGATCCAGTCGAGGTCGTCGTAGGCGTCGAGGAAGGCCTGGTAGCGGTCGCAGTAGGTGAGCAGGGTGGTCGGCTCGAACTGGGTGTGCCAGCCGGCGGCGATCAGGCCCAGCCAGCTGTCGAGCGGATGGCGCAGGGTCACCACCGACTGAAGGGGATGGTGGGGTGCCAACCAGTGCCGCACCGGCTGCAGTGGCGCCACGGCGGAGCCGCGGAAGAAATCGGAATGGCTGTGGTCGCGGATCACCAGATCCGATCCACGGGAAGCGCAGAGATCGAGCACCTGGGTGATCTGCCCAAGGAATTCGGCCTGCTCCACCTCCGGCGCCAGTGGACCGGCCTGGAGCGCATACAGCGCCAGAGGATGGCTGGGGTTGAAGGCTGCCCCGTAACGGTTGGTGGGGTTCAGCTCGCTGAGCAGCACCACGTCCGGCAGGGACGCCAGGCAGCGGCTGATCAGGGTGCCGCCGCTGCAGGCCACATGGTGGAGGGTCCGCACCACGGGCGGCGCGATGGACGGCCAGGAGCGGCCCACCTGCTGGCGCAGCTGTTCGGCGGCGCGGATCTGCCGGTGGCTCCGCAGGTGGCGATGCAGTTCCTGCAGCCAGCCCTCGCCGCCATGGCGCCTGGCGAGTTCGACGCCCTGGGGGAACAGATCGGCCAGCTCTAGGGGGCCTTCCTCGGCTGTGGGCAGCTCCTGCAGCTGGGCCAGGGCGTCGCGACTGCGGCCAAAGGCCCAGGAGAGCTCGGCGCCGATCACGGTCAGGGCTGGATCACCTCCCCCTCCGGCTGCCGCCAGCCCTCGCCGCCAGAGGCTTCGGGCCTCGCATGGATCACCGCCCAAGGCCAGGTGGCGAATGGTATCGGTATCGGGAGCCTGCAATCGTCGGGGAGGTCCGAGGGCAGAGACCTTCCGATGTTGGCGGCATCCTGGTCGTCTGTCCGACTACAACCTGGTTGAGGCTCAACCCTGCTGTGCGCTTGGTCATGTTCCGCATTGTGATGAGTAGCTTCAGAGAGGCGAGCATCGCTAGGCTCCGGAAAAAGTTCGGAACCCTGTTGTCGCACCCTGAGACCCATTTATTGTGTTGCGCAGTCCCGCTTGTCAAATCGTCGCCCAGCAAGGAAGGAGTCTTAGATCGTCAACCTTTGACAAGGCTCTCGATGAAAATGTGAAACCTCTGGGCAACTTGTCGGAAGTTAACGAGGCTATGTCCATCCATTTAATCTTCTTCAGTCGCTACAATCATCTGTAGCAAAGGAGATCCATTGTCTTTTCAGACCCAAGCCATGAAGAAAAGCACTACAATTTATGTATGTTTTGCTATAGCTGGTCAGGCTAGGTTCACTTTTGTAAATCCAGACTTAAGTTAAGACCGGCTTGCGACCATTGAATTTACGAAATACACTGTGCTTTTCCCTCTAGCAAAGTGCATTTGAGAAGTAGTAGCTGATTAACCGCTTGGATTGGCCTTGGAAATGCAGAGAGGCCATTTCAACAAGCTCTCCATCCGTGGTCTCTGCAAGTACAGTCCCATTGTCAATTGTCAACTGTTTGATCATTTGCTTTCTGTAGTTACATAATCCTGCCTTTAGCTTTAGACCACCGATGTCCAGTCTGGGCAGGAAGTTGTCAAAGATAAGCTTTTGACCGTGCTCGTGAAACGGAGCACATATATCGCCGACTCTAAGCTTATTCTTAAAGCCATAAGCTTCAATATTTATAAAGTGGCAGAAGGTCATGTCGCAAATTCCGCCTTGTTGATTTTTGTCTTGCATGTCTTGATAGATTTTTGCAATGCCTTGTTTTAAGCTCTCTGTGCTGTATATCTTCAAGACTAGATCACAATAAAATTCAACATAGTCGAGAGTGACCCATCCGGTAGAAACGCAGTTCTTATCAGTCAAGAGGGCGTCAATATCCTTTGAAAACTCTGATCCTAGAACAGACTGAAAAGGGCGAAGCAGGAGAACATCTCCTTCGCTGATAAAAGTTGACTTAATCGATAGTCTTCGCATGGCATTACGCAAGACGAAGTGCCTCTGTATCGAATGAAGTTCAAAAAGGTACTGATTAGGCGAGAGGTGTAAGTAGTAGTCCGAAAGCTTGTCGAGATCATCGTTAACTTCTGCGAGAGGCAGTTCGGTTACCCCTTTGATGTTTAATTTGGAATCATTCGCATTGATATAAACAACATTCAGGCTTGGATTGCTCAGTGTTGCAGACTTAAGAGCGAGAGGCAAATAGAGATAGTCAAAATCGACGTTCTTGTCGCCTAGCCAGTGAGGGTGTTGAATGAGTTCCAAGAATCAGAAAAGTGGATGGGACGGTGATAGTGACCAACTAATCCAAGCTCAGTCCATGATAGTATGCATTCGATGTGTCATGTTTGAATTAGCATGAAATTGAAGTAAACAAAGGTCGTTCCATGCTGCTGCTGGAGTACATCGAAGATGTTTTGCCATCAGGCTAAGGCATTGAATGGATGTAATCAGGTAGTTGATTAATCTTGATTTTGTGTTGTAATTTGTTCGTCTTTGCTAAATGCAGATAAAACATCTGAATGCTATCGGACTCGCTCACTTCACATATTGATGCTGCTAGTCTGCAAAAGTTGTCTCTCATTACGTATTGCTGGCATACATGCATGGCTCTTATCCTTTCGCGACTAAACTCGCCTGTCTGAAGCTTATGTTTGGCCTCGTTTACGGCTTCATAGACAGCAACCTCTGTAGCATCACAAACAATGGAATTGAATTGATTGTACCAGATATCACGTCCTCCCTCGGAATGTGTTGATATGACTGGCAGACCGCAAAGGAGATACTCTGAGGAACTGTAGCAGGCTCCTTCTCTAGCGGAGAAAATGCCACCTACCTCTGCAGAGTTATAGACATCTACGACATCAGAGACCGAAAGACGATGAGAGTTTATGAACTTTGGATTAAGCTCGTTGAGGTCCATGAAATCATCCTTTCGAAAGTTGTAACCCTGAATGATGGCAATATTGTCGACTTGTTTTGCAAGATATGGGCGTTTAAAGTCACGCTCTGGTCTAGTATTTAAGACAATCGAGTATCGTCTATTAGATGAATAGGCTATTCGGTAGATCTTTTCATCGAGGAGGGCATTGTGGTTGAATAAAAGTGCCCGAAAGCCATTGGAAGTTGCTTGATTGATTTGTTGAGTGGTGTTGGCTAGGTAGACGAAATTAGATAGTGGTAGGCTTGGATTTTGAGATTCTAAGCATTTTCTTGCGAAGGTGAAATTCCAAGCGGTTGTGTGACAAGGAATCGTGATAAAGCAGAAATCTCTCTCTGTGAATAGGGGCAAGACGTCAAAGTGGTGGTCTAGGCCTTCAAGAATGAAAACTCTTTTGAAGCTATTCTCGTAGTACTTGAAGATGACTGCTGTTTCGGTGAAGGCCCAAGATGGTCGTTCCATCGTGTTATTCAACTTGCTTTTCCCAGATTACAGCATTAACCTGATCTTCGGTCATGGTTGAAATCTTGTCATGGGTCAAGTACCATCTTCCTATGGTGTAAACTGCGGACTTGATGTGATCGCTTGTTGTCGATTCGCCGATCGAAGATTTGAGCTCAAACCTGGCAGTCGTTATGTCTCCCTCTGAATGAAAATGATATTGAGCTACTTTGCGGGCACCGTTCCATAGGGGTGATGATCTCGTCATGACGCGGTTCGCATATGTCGCAACCATGGGATGAATTCCATTGCTCCCTTGGGCTCTTACGGTTTGCTCGTGATGCTGATGCTCCATAAAGTCATAGTTAAAAACATTCTTGACGATTCCGGCTAGGGCCATTCGATCTTTAAGATTGGTGTCGTCCTGCCCATAGGACTTAATGCGTTCGTCGTAGCCGCCAACGGCGAGAAAGTCTTCAATAAAATAGAAGGTCTCGCCGTGCAAGTGCCGCTCATTATTGTCTCTCGCATGATGCCAGTCCCCTACCCAGAACTCACCTGGCTCCAGCGGATGTGCATCAAAGAAGTTTCCATGAAACTCCACATCGGAATCGCACTTGAAGATGCGCCGATGACGTGCCATGCGGCTGGCTAGATTCTGTGCCACCGTGCGGATAAATTTCCTCTGCCCATCCACTCTTACCACCCTCACGCGAGGATCGTCGAAAACGCCCGGGATCTCTGCCACAGGATCGCTGGAACTCCAATCCAGCAGAATCAGCTCATCGAACTGCTGCTGCAACCAGTTCGCCAGGTTCTTCCTGACATTCTCGTTGCGGTTCATCAGATGCACGTACATCGTGATGCCATCGCCTAGCGGCTCTCCGATCAAGTTCGTGCTTGGAGCCGCTAGGGCAGGAAAGAGTTCCTGCCCCGGCACTACGTCCTCCGGCCGTGCCACCGCCGGCAGCCGCTCCAGAATGAGGCCGCTATTGATGTGCTTGGTGTCGAACGTGTCGTCCTGGCGCTCTTCATTGCGATCGGAGGCTGCCTTCAGAATGCCTGCCTGATCGAGGCGGCGTGCCTCCCTCGCAAACGCATCTTTTTCGCTCAGCACAGCCAGCTGCAGCCCCGCTTCCGGACGGGCCACCCCCTGCTGCTTCCATTCGGCTGTCAGCTTGACTCCCATCGCCCACCATCGTTCGCTCTCCGGAAGCCGCAGCCACTGGCCATCGCCCCATTGCCGCTCCACCTCCAGCGGCAGCTCCTCAAACTTGTTGTATTCCCTGTAGCGGCTGATCGAGACGCTCACCTCCTCCATGGTGCAGCCGGTTCCCGTCAGGCGAAAACCCAGCAGTTGCTCGGTCTGGTCCAGGTGCACCAGGAGCTCACTGGGTCCTTCCTCGGACAGCGTCAGGGACGCCGGCACCTGACGGGCCACGCCGGTGAACTCGGCTGTCGTTCGCCCAGGCACCTGCACCTGCTGGGGTTTGAACAGTTCCAGCAGCTGCGCAATCGGCTCCGCCTCCCTTGCGCTTCGCCCGAAGCAGGTCATGGCCACGCTCGCCTCGTACACCCGCCGGCACAGCCGCTGGCGCCGGTGCCGCTCGGCAGCGTCGATGGCCTTGAGCCGAGCATCCAGTTGGTTCAGCTCCGCTTCCGGATGCAGCACCACCACCTGCTCCCAGCTGAGCCCCTCACCGGGGAGCAAGCGCTCCAGATCGGGCAGCTGGTGCCGGTCGGAGAGCACCACCGGGATCGCCCCCACGGCCAGTGATTCCCACAGGCGCAACGTGTTTGGCCCGGCCCCCACAGGGCAAAGAGAAAATCGGGTGTGGCTCAGCAGCGTGTTGTACTCCAGCACCTCATCGGTGGCGATCGCGTCCTTCTTGCTCTCATCGCCGAACACCTGGAAGTTGTACACCACTTTGTTGAAGTGCCACATGTCTTTGATCGTGACCTGATAGCCCTCCAGGGCCGACAGGCTCGCCATACGCTGGCGCACATCGCTGAGGTAATGCTTCATGTGGGCGCCGCTGAAGGAGGCGAATACCGGCCGTTGCTCGATCGGCACGAAATGCAGTCCCTTCCTCCGCGCAGGGTCGCGATCGTTCACTGCGTACAGGCTCCAGCTGTGCAGCCGCATTCCCTCCTCCTCATCGAGGCCCTTTTCCTTGTGGGAGATCCAAAGATCGGTGACGCCGGCCGAGCGGATCCTGGCCGTGGCCTCCCGCCAGAAGATGTGCTGGCAGACGCTGTGCACCTGCAGCTTCCGTCCCCAGTGCATGAGTTCTTCGGCAAGGGCTTCCGTTCGCTTGCGCATCGCCAGCAGCAGCGGCTCCGGGTAGGGATCCCCCTGGATCTGATGGTTCACCCCCCGATCAATGAAGGTGGCCCAAGGCAGACCCAGATACAGCTGATAGCTCTCCCCATCCAGCTGCGGGCCGCTGAACTCCTGATGCACCAGGAAGGCGTCTTCTTCCGTTCGGCAGGGGTATTGCCAGAACAGCAGATGATCGCGGTGCTTTTTCTCCGAGGCGATCTGATTCGGCTTCCACTCAAGCAGGGGCTGCAGGAACCCCACGGCGAACAGCGCCTCCTCTCCCTGGGACAGGGCCGCCTTGGCCGTGCCGCTGAACGCCACACAACCCACCGTGGGCCAGAAACGGTCCACGAAATACAGCGCCTTTCCATCGCACCACACCTCGAAGCGGCTGCCGAACCGCTTCACAAGCTCCTGGCCCGTGGGCTCGAAGTCCTGCCGGCGGACCACCTGATAGGCCCCCCAGGCCGGGTCCGGGCCGGGGCCTTCGGCCTCGGCCACCGCCGCCGGTGCGGTGGAGTCGGCCTGGACTTTCTCGGGCTCCGCGGACTTTTCGCAGAACAGCACCAGTTCAGCAAGATCGCAGCTGCCCCAGGTTTGGGTCTCGTTCTCCAGCGGCCTGAGTTTCAGCTTGAGGCCGCTGAAGTGGCCCTGGACGCGGCCCCCTTCAAGGAAGTTGCGGCGGCTCTGGCCATCGATCCTGGCCTCCTCTTCCAGCAGGTGCCGTGGGGCTCCGTGGCCGTTACGGGCCTCGATCGCAATGCCGTAGGCCGGGGCACTGTGGCGAGGTAGCCGCAGAAACAGACCGAGCAAGGGCGGCTCCCCCGGCAGTTCCACCGAAATACCGTCACCGGTGAGCTCCGCCATCGGCAGCGCCAGGGTGTGGTCGCTCACGTGCTGCCTGTCTCCTGCCAGGGGATGGTTGCTCATCACCTGCGCCATGGAGGAGCCCCTCGCCTGATGCGACCAGGAGAGACCTGTGAACTTCTGCAGGTGCTGGAACCGGTCGACGTCGGTACCCTTGTCGGCCACGAAGCGGTGCACCCCCTTGCCGATCGGCTGCTGATTGATCAGCAGGCCGCCACCGATCTCCGCCGACTGGGTCCAGATCGTGTGCTCCAGTTCCGAGGGCTCAGAGGGGCTGAGGCTCAGGTGCACGTAGCTCACGCCGCCGTAGAGCCGATCGGCGTGGGTGTCGTAGGGGCGGCTGACTTCCTGGTGCTCATGCACCGTTTTCACGAAGTAGCCGGGGTTTTTCACCTGGAAACCATGGCTCCACATCACGTAGGCGATGCGGTTGTCGCAGCCGGGGAAGCCCAGCGAGAAGGTGCTCGAATACAGCAGGCTCTGCGGCACCGGAGCGTCGGTACGGATCCCCCAGGTGTCCTGGGTCCAGTGCGGGTAGGCGTTCAGCCGTAACCGTTCACAGCCCGGTTCGGGGTTGTATCGGCTCAACGCCATGAAGGCCTTGGGGGTGTCGAACACCGCTTCGAGATGCTCCAATCCCTCCGCCAGGTAGATATCGGAGTTCACCAGCAGGGCGATGCTGTCTGGCTCCTGCTTGGCCAGCGACAGCCAGTGGCTGTAGGTGAGCCGTTCGTTCCAGTCGATCACCTCGCACTCCACCGTCCCCGGGGGGATCGGCGGGGCGTCGTGCTCCCGTAACACCACCACCTTGTCGAGCCCGGGATGGAGCAGGTTGATCTCCAGGCAGCGATCAATTTCCGCCTGCCGCTCCCTCTGCCGGCATCGGTAGTACTGGGTGTAGAGGATCCTGCGCATCAGCCTCTAGGGACCCTGGGCCACGTGCCAGTGAGCATTGCCATCAACAGGGAGGCTCTGTGCATGGGCGATGGGTTGCAGCATGCCGAGGGCGATGCTGTTCGTCTACCCGATGGTCCCGAGCTTCCCACCGCTGTTGGCCAGCAGCCGCTGGGCCACGAAGCCTGCGAACCCTTCCCCCAGCAGGCGTCGTCCGTACGGCGTGGCCCAGTCCCTGTCGTAAGGCAACGCCATCACGTCTGGCGGGCGTCGGCCCATGCAGCGGACCGCCCCGTAGCTCCACAGCAGCCCTGAGCTGCGCTGCCGATCCAGCACGGGGTCGTAGGCGAGCAGGGCCGCCTGACACCCGGCCAGCAGTGCCTGCATCGGGCCGTGAGCTGGTTGCTGTAGCCCAGGCGCTGCCCGCCAAGCCCCGATGCCCGGCCACGAAAATGCGATCGCTCGGGTGGATGAGGGGGGGTGAGGTGCTGGTCATGGCTCGGAAAACCCTGATGCTGCAGGTCACCGCCAGCAGCTGTTGGTCCGCCAGTGGACTAACCTTCCAATCCCGGCCCCTGCTCCGTATCGCCATGGGTGCTCCTGTCCCGCGGATCGTGAACGTGCACGAGGCCAAAACCCACTTCTCGCGGCTGATCGACGCCGCCCACGCCGGTGAAACCATCGTGGTGGCCAAAGGCGGGCGGCCTTGGGCGCGGCTCGTTCCTCTGGAGCCGCCCACCTCCAGGCGCAGGCCCGGCGTTTTGAGCGGGGTGGTCGCCCTGCCTCCGCCGGAGGTGCTCCTCGAGCCGCTGCCAGAGGAGGAGCTTTCTGATCTGGAGAAACGTCTCCTGTGAGTGCTGGTGTTCTGCTCGACACCCACGCCCTGCTCTGGTGGCTGGCTGAACCCGATCGCCTCTCGCCGGCAGCCCATGCCGCCATCGCCGATTCCAGGGCGCGGGTGCTGGTGAGTGCGGCTTCCGGCTGGGAGATCGCCACAAAGGTGCGCCTGGGCAAGCTTCCTGCCGCCGCTTCCCTGCAAGAGGAACTGCCCACCGTGTTGGCCGCCCAGGGGTTCGAGCTGCTGGCGATCGAGCTGCGCCATGGTCTGCGGGCCGGCAGCTATGGCCTGGCCCATCGCGATCCCTTTGACCGCTTGCTGGCCGCCCAGGCCGAGCTGGAGGCCCTCACCCTGGTGAGTATCGATCCAGCCCTCAGGGACTTTCCCTGCCACCTGCTCTGGTAGCTGCGCCATCAGCCCATCCCTCCCAGTGCCCGCTCCACCGCCCGCGGGTTGGTGGGTGGGTTCTCCATCGAGCCCACCACGTTGAACCCCTTCAGGCGCAGGATCGCCTCCTTGCGGGCCTCCTCCTTGTCGGCTGCCACCATCTCGGCCACCAGCTCCTCCAGCGTGGTGGTGGGCGTCCAGCCCAGTTTCTCGTGAGCTTTGGTGGGATCACCGAGCAGGGTTTCCACCTCCGCCGGCCGGAAGTAGCGCGGATCGATGCGCACCACCACCTCGCCGGTGCTGCGCTTGCCGATCTCGTGAACACCTTCGCCCTCCCAGAGGATCTCGCCCCAGCCCACTTCCGCCGCCGCCAGCTCGATGAAACGCCGCACGCTCTCCTGCCGGCCCGTGGCAATCACGAAATCCTCCGGTGGCCCCTCCTGTTGCAGCATCCGCCATTGCATCTCCACGTAATCCCGCGCGTGGCCCCAGTCGCGCAGGGAATCGAGGTTGCCCATGAACAGGCAATCATCAAGCCCCGCATCGATCCGCGCCAGGCCGCGGGTGATCTTGCGGGTCACGAACGTCTCCCCCCGCCGGGGACTTTCGTGGTTGAACAGGATGCCATTGCAGGCGTACATCCCATAGGCCTCGCGGTAGTTCACCGTGATCCAGTAGGCATACATCTTCGCCACCCCATAGGGGCTGCGCGGATAGAAGGGGGTGGATTCCTTCTGGGGGATTTCCTGCACCAGCCCATACAGCTCACTGGTGCTGGCCTGGTAGATCCGTGTCTTGCTGCTGAGTCCCAGGATCCGCACCGCCTCCAGGATCCTCAGCGTGCCCAGCGCATCGCTGTTGGCGGTGTATTCCGGGCTCTCGAAGCTCACCGCCACATGGCTCTGGGCGCCGAGGTTGTAGATCTCATCGGGCTGCACCTGCTGCACGATGCGGATCAGGTTGGTGGAATCCGTGAGATCGCCGTAGTGCAGCACCAGCCGCGGATCACTCTCGTGGGGATCCTGGTACAGGTGATCGATCCGGTGGGTGTTGAAGCTGCTGGCCCGCCGCTTGATGCCATGCACCACGTAGCCCTTGTCCAGCAGCAGTTCTGACAGATAGCTGCCGTCCTGGCCCGTGATGCCGGTGATCAGGGCGGTTTTGGGCATGGGCTCGTTGGGGCCGATGGGCCTGCAGCATGGCCCGGAACTTACCGATCGTCCACCCGCTGGGTGGGTTCAAACTGAACTGTTGGGCCAGCGGTTGAACCTCTCAGCCAATTCTGGTGCAATCTTCCATTTTTACAGGCCATGGATCCAGGTGGACGGGTGATTCATCTCTCGGAAAACCAGTTGGGGCGTTGCAGCCTTGGATGTCCGTGAGCTCCCTGTCGCCGCAGACTTCAAGGTTTACCCCTGTTCGACGGTCTGGCCCTCCGGTGCCTGCAGCTCCTGGAGCGCCCGGGCCACATGGCCCGCAAAACCCTCCCCCAGCATCCGCTGGCCGTAGGCGGTGAAGCGTTCGGCGGCGTTAACGCCCCCGGCACAGCTTTCCTCCATCGCGGCTGCCAGGTCCTCCAGCCACCGGCCATCGCGGCTGCTGCGCCAGCCCAGGCCCAGATCCCGGGCTTCGCGCTCCAGCCAGCCCCCCGCCCGGCCCACCACCGCCGCCGGCTGGTCGCTGCTCCAGCGTGCGGCGCCATAGCTCCACAGCAGCCCCGAGCTCCGCTGCCGGTAGAGCACCGGGTCGTAGGCCAGCAGGGCCCCGTCGCAGCCGGCCAGCAGCGCCTGCATGCGCTCCGCCTCCACCCGATCATTCAGCCACTGGAAGCCAGCGATCCGCTCCCGGGCCTGATCGAGGATGGTATTCTCCGCTGCCGGCAGGGGTTCCTGGCTGTGCACCTGGAACAGCCATTCCGCCTCCCGCAGGGGCGGGGGCAACGGGCCTCCGTCCAGGAGCTGCCGCACCACCGCGAGGGCTTCGCGGCGGCCCTTGCCCGGTTTGAGATCGCCCCAGTGCAGCAGGATCCGCGGCCGGCCACCGGCGGCAGCAGACGCCAGCACCGGCAACCCGGCGCCCACCACCGCCGGATGCAGGCCGCTGCACGCCAGGCCCGCCGATTCCAGCAGCGGCGCATACAGCTCCAGGCCCTGCTGGCTCGGCAGTTCCAGCCGCAGCCGGTGGCCGCCCTGGCCCATCGCCTGCGCCAGGGCGCTCAGCGCCATCCGGCAGTTGCTGATGGCGGCCTCTTCTCCCCCCTCCCCGCCCAGGGTTTCCCCCGGCGGGAACATCAGGCTCACCATCACCGTGGCCGCCGGCAGATGGCGCAGGGCCCGGGCCACTCCCAGCAGCTGGAACGGCAGCACCGTGTGCAGCACCCAGCCGCCCACGGGCCCCTGCCCCTCCAGCGCCGCCAGCAGCTGCCCCTCCAACCGCCGGGCCAGGTGCACCGTGCCGCCCAGATCGGCCCAGTGGCGCGGATCCTCGTAGCCGCAGCCGCTGAACACCCCCCGGCAGCCCCTGGCCTCCACCGCCGCATCCCCCCAGCATTCGGCCTGCCAGCCCTGCCGCTCCAGCGCCGCCAGCAACTGGGCGTTCACATCGCCGTGGTGCCCCACGCCGCTGGCATAGGCCGGATCCACGATCAACACCCGGCCGATGCGCTCCATCCCCTCCGCGTCGCTGCAGGCAGCCCCGGGCCGCCGCACAATGGTGCCAGTGTTCTCCAGGCCGTGTCGCGAAGCAACTGGCCGACGGTCGCGGAACTCCGGCAGGCGTTGCAGGGCTCTGCTTCGCCCAGCCGGGCGGAAGGACTCGATCATCTGCACTGGCTCTCCGTCTACGGCCTGGTGCCGGAACTGGAGTCGCTCGTGGCATCGCTGCGCTCCTCCCCCCACTGGGACGGCCCACTGGCGCTGGAGGTGAGCCTGGCCTGGGTGCTGGCCGGCCAGCCCCACCAGTCCGATCTGGCCTTCCTCGAGGCCGATGCGCTCGCTCCTTCCCTTGCCCTG
Organism: Cyanobium sp. Lug-B; assembly: GCF_024345635.1. Taxonomy (NCBI): domain Bacteria; kingdom Bacillati; phylum Cyanobacteriota; class Cyanophyceae; order Synechococcales; family Prochlorococcaceae; genus Cyanobium; species Cyanobium sp. Lug-B. Next base: position 5,138 of record NZ_JAGQBM010000030.1, on the reverse strand, counting down.
GTGCCGGACGTGTGGGGCCTGTGGCCCGCCCCCGCCGGCGACCAACCCGCCGAGATCAGTGCGCTGGCGGCCCGGATCCGCCACTGGCGGCACCTGGATCCCACGGCGCTCGATGCCGCCTGGCGCCAGCGCGCCCAGGCCGACTGGACGTACGCCCTCACCAGCCCCGGACGGGAAGAACTGATCCTGCTGCTCCGCCACGAGGCGGCCCTGCCGTCGCCGATCGAGCCGTTTCTCGCCGAACTGGTGGGGGAGGAGCAGATCGCCGCCAGCCCCGCCGAGGCGCTGCCGTTCTGGGGGCTGCTCACCGACCTCCGGCCCGACTGGGTCCACGCTCGCCTCAAGGCCGCCGATCTGGCCCTTGCCCTGGGCGAGCAGCAGCGCTGCGCCACCTGGATCACCACCGCGACATCGGACGTGAAGCGCAATCCCTGGTACTCGGACATCGCTGCCCGGGCCGCCCTGGACTCCGGTGCCGTCGCGGTGGCCCTCGATCACTGGGGCCAGGCCCTGGCCGAGGCGCCTCCGGAGCTGGCCGAGGTGTTTCGCCAGCGGCGACGCGAGGCCCGGCGCGGCCCCGGGCTGCTCCAGGCCCGCTCCCTGCTGGAGCGCGGTGATGCCACGGCGGCGCTGGCGCTGCTGCAGCGGCTGGTCGCCGACGATCCCCAGTGGCAGCCCCTGCGTGCCCTGCTGCAGCAGGCCGAAACCGCCGCCGTCGCCCACCGTGGCGAAGCGGTGGCCGTTCCGGCAGCCCAGCGCTTCGGCCAGTTCCTGGAGCGGGCCGCCGGCCGCATCGGCTTTGCGCTCCCACCCGCCACCCCGGCCCAAGAGGGCGTCACCCAGGATCGCCAGGCTCTCCGTCAGCAGCTGAGCGCCTTCTCCCGCGCCCTCAGTGAGGCCGAAGCACGCTTTGCCCTGGGGGCCTGAAGCCGGCTCTCAGCCTCCGCCCGTTTCGATCCGCTCCAGCAAGGCCGCGATCAGCACCTCCGCGCGCCGTTCCTCCTGCTGATGCTGCTCCAGCAGCTGCTGCTGCTCTTGGTGGGCCACAACGTAGGACTCCAGTTCCTCCTGCACCTGCTGCAGCTGCAGCAGATTCAGTTCTGCTTCATCCCTCGCCTCCTCCAGCTGGCTGCGAAGGCTGGCGATCTCGGCGTGCAGCGCCTGCGGATCAGCGGCGGTGGTGGATGTTTCGCCCATCGCGAGGAGCTTAGGGGGCCTTTTCGGCCGCGTCGAGTCGCGGCCCCTAGCGTGACCGGGTGATCCCGATCGGTGCCGTGCCCCTGGCTTCCGCCCACCTCGAGCAGCGCACCTATCGCCAGCAGGCGGAGTTCCAGCGCGACTTCGCGGCCCAGTGGGGGGATCTGGATCGGCAGGTGCGCACCAGCCTGCGACTGATGGCCCTCAATGGCATCCAGGATCCCCTCAACGACGTGCCCATTGCGGCCGCCGATCTGCAGGTGCAGGGCACCAACTTCCGCGAAAGCCTGCAGCACGATGGCCTGGTGTCGCGCCAGCGGGCCGTGCTGCTGTTGCTGCGCCAGCTGATCGAAGCGGGCCGGCTGCCCCTGCTCGAACACCTGCGGCTCTACTGCCCGGAGGCCATCACCCCGTTCGCCCAGCGGCTGCGGGATCTGGTGCCCCGCTACCAGGGCAGCGAATACCTTCCCGATCCGCAGGATCCCCGCCGCCAGCAGGTGCACCACGAGGATCTCTGCGCCCTCAGCTTTGCGGAGGGCCGCTTCGATGCTGTGATCTGCAACGAAATTCTCGAGCACGTCTACGACCTGCCGGCCGCCCTGCGCTCGATGCATCGGGTGCTTGCACCCGGCGGCTCCCTTCTCGGCACGGTGCCCTTCGCCTACGGCCAGGCCGAATCCACGGTGAAGGCCGTGCATCTCGGCCGGGAGCAGGAGCCCGAGCTGCTGGCCGAACCGGAATACCACGGCGATCCCGTGCAGCCGAAGCAGGGCTCCCTCGTCTATCGCATTCCCGGCTGGGAGTTTCTCGATCAGTTGCGCGAGGCCGGCTTCGAGGATCCCCGCATCGAAGCCATCCATTCCCCCACCTACGGCATCGTCGGCGCCGAAATCCCCTGGATCCTGGTGTTCATGGCCAAGCGCCCCCAGGATCCAGCACCCGCAGGCTGAACGACGGCACCAGCGACGCCTCTGCCCAGGCCGCCACCGTGTCCTCGCCGCTCCAGACCAGCAGCTCCACCAGATCGCCGATCCGCTCGCCGCCGCTGTCCGCTTCCTCAGCCCCTGGCGGCACCTCCTGGGGCTTCAGGGGCTCCGCCGCCCAGCGGTGCTCCAGGGCCGGCCGGCCCAGGTCCAGCGGCGGCCCGTTCACTGTCAGCGGCAGCACCCGCAGCCGCGCCTCCCCGGCGATCGCCAGCGACACCCGCCAGCCGTGTCCCGGCGCCATCAGGGCATAGAGCGGCACCCCCGGCACCAGCCGGCCGTTCAACCTTTGCCGCGGCAGGCCGTGGTTGTAGGCGGCGGCCGCCTCCTGGGCCACCTGCAGGATCGCTTCGGGCACCTCCGGTGCTGCCGCCCTTCGAAACAGCTGTTCATTGGGAAAGCCGATCGCATCGGCCATCGCCCGCCCGTACACCTCCGCCTGGGCGGCGGCATCGAAGGTACCCCGTGCGAAGAACTGCCGCGCCGCCTGGAAGCTGCCCTCCAGGCCCCGCTCCCCGTGCAGATGGAAATAGAGGCAGTTGTAGAAGCCGAACTTGATGCTGGCCCCGTAGGCGCTCCGCACCGTGGTGAGGTGGGCGCCGCCACAGAGGGCCTCCGGCAGGAAGTCCTCGCTGGCCACGGCCTGCTGCTCCACCCCCACCAGCCACAGGTAATCCAGGTGGTGCTCGGCCGTGATCGCCTCCCGCTTGAAGGCGAACGGCTTGCGGGCCACCAACGGGCTGCCCGCCTTTCCGCCCACCAGATTCAGATAGGTGAAGTTCACGCAGTCGAAGCTGGCCACCACCGCCCCGCTGGCCCAGAAGTGCTCCACCGCCTGCCGCTCCAGCAGCAGCAGCTCATCGGCATCCACCGACAGCACCACATCGCCGCTGGCCAGCCCGTAGCCGTGGATCCGCTTCTCCCGCTCGCCCGCAAACACGCCGTGGTGGTAGTGGATCGGCACCCCCAGCCGCCGGCCCAGCAGGGCGAACAGGCCGGCCGCCCGCGGGCTCGGCTGCGCCAGATCGCGACCCACCAGCGGTTCCAGCAATGCGCGGGTGAACTGGAACGGCCCGTCGTTCACCACGATCTCGTCCACCCAGGCCAGCCGCTCCACCACTCGCTCGATGAAGTCGAAGTCCTCGAAGAACTGGATCACCACCGAGATGCTGGCCATCGCCTCAGCTCCGCCTCCAGAGGCATCGGCCGACGCGCTTCACATGGGCCTCCAGATCCGCCGAAATCTCCCGGCGCAACGCCACATCCACCTGCCAGGGCAGCAGCAGCTCATCGATCGCCGCCATCAGCCGCAGCCGGTCCCGATGGCTGAGCTCGCGCCCCTCCAGGCAGAGGTCGATGTCCGATCCCTCCCGGTGGCGTCCCATCGCCCGGGAGCCGAACAGCCACACGGCCTCCAGGTGGGCCTGGCTGTCGAACACCTGCTGCAGCCGCTGCTGGACCCGTTCAGGGATGCCGGGGATCGATCCCAACGGCGTGGTGGAGGGCTGGGGGCTCAAGGTGTCGGCTCCTGTTGCAGTGGCTCCAGAGAAGCCCGCAATTGCCGGTAACAGCCCAGATAGCTCTGGCCGATGTGGCCGGCGATCGCGTCGGCGGTGGAGCGGTTGTAGGTGTGGCTGGTGAGGTTGCGGTCCTGAATCATCAGCATCCAGGCCTCGCCATCCTCGATCAGACCCAGACGGAACGCTTCCTTCAACGTATCCCGTGAACCGAGCAGTTGCTCGTTCCCCCGGCTGAGCAGGAGATCACGCAACGTGTTCCAGGCCAGCTCGAAGGTGTACTCGAACGCCTTGATCAACCCCTGCTGCTCCCGGGCGTTCAGTTCAGGGGGCTTGAAGAATGTCTCCAGCTGCTCCAGCGCCCGGCAGTAGTTCGAATATCTCTGCTGCCAGCGGATGTCGAGGTCGCCCATCAGCCCCGCACCCAGTCGCTGATGTCGTGGATTGCAGTCATTGTCCTGAACGGGTGGGGCGGTGACTCATGAAAGGGGCCGCCAACTGCCAGCCGTTCGCCATCGCCAGGGCTGCCGGGTAGGAATCGGTGCAGTGCTTCGACGGCAGCGGAAGATCGCAGACGAGAGCGTGGAAGAGGTCCCAGGCGCTCTGCTCGTGCTCTGCCATGGACACCCCCGGTTGGGCGCAGAGGCGTTGCAGGAGGGCAGCAGGTTCGACAGAACCCGTTCGGCAGCTCGGATTCCCAGTAGTGAACGGCCTGGGTGTGATGCGCGTGGCCTGCGGAGGTCATCGCCAGCCAGACATTGAGATCTCGAAGATCCGTCTGGCTGGTCATGGTTCCATCAGACTGAACAGCCCGGAATTGCTCAGCTTCTCCCCTGGAATGGGCAAGGGCCCATCAATTCTGGGCAGCGTTGCGGCCGATCGCGGCGGGCGCTGGGCTGAAGGTTGTCCATCAAGCCCCTGCTCCATGGTGGTGCGCATGGATGCCGCTTCAGTTGATGCGCATTTTAGTGCGCACTTCAGCCCCGCACCCAGTCGGTCACGCCGCCCGGCCGGTCGATCAGTTCGATGCCCTCGGCGGCCAGTTCGGCCCGGATGCGGTCGGCGGTGGCGAAATCCTTCGCGGCCTTGGCGGCCCGGCGCTGCTCGATCCGCTGCTGGATCGCCGTTTCCGCCGCCGCCGCCTCGGCCGGCGTGCCGTCTGCCGCACTGCTCGCCGCCTCCGCCGCCAGCCCCAGCACACCGGCCAGTTCGCCCAGCAACTGCCAGCGGGGCTCCAGCGCCACCGCCTCTCCGGCCGCCCCGGCTTCGGTGTCGCCCCGCTCCAGCCGGTTGGCCAGGGCCCGCAGCGGCCGGGCCAGCTCGAACAGCACGGCCAGCGCCGCCGAGGTGTTGAGGTCGTCGTCCATGGCGGCGGCGAAGCGCTCGCGGGCCCGGGCCAGTTCGGCGCCGATGTCCGCGGCGCTCACCGCAGCGCTCGCAG